>DASQKY010000006.1 GCA_035630295.1 Acidimicrobiales bacterium
CGTGCCGTACCCCACCTACCTGCGGTGGCGGGGCCTGTTGGCCACCGAGCCGCCCCGTCGGCCCGAGCCGGCCCGGCCCTCGGCGTCGGCCGCGGCCCGGTCCGGGGACTGGAAGTTCGGCTTCGTCGCCTCCCAGGACCGCACCAGCGGCGCCGTGCAGATGCCCCCGGCCCGGGCGGCCATGGGCGGCGGCGCCATCGACGACATGGAGGAGCGACCCATGGCCGACGCGGTCGGCACCGTCGTCACCTCCACCATCGATCGCCTCGCCTACTCGCCCAGCCCTCCGATCGTGTTCGCGGTGGTCGACTTCGACGGCGGCGGCCGCCTGCCGGTCGAGCTCACCGACTGCGACGCCGGCGAGGTCGGCATCGGCGTCCGGGTGGAGATGACGTTCCGCCGCCTGTTCACCGCCGACGGCATCGCCAACTACTTCTGGAAGGCCCGGCCCCAGCGCGCCGCCGACGGCTCGGCCGTCACCGCCGCCGCCCCGGCCGCGGCCGGCTGACACGGGACGAGGAGCGCATGGGATCGCACGGCATCCGCGACCGGGTGGCCATCGTCGGCATGGGGTGCACGGCCTTCGCCGAGCACTACGACAAGGGCGTGGACGACCTCCTGGTCGAGGCCACCACCGAGGCCCTGGCCGGCGCCGGGGTGGGGCGGGCCGACGCCGACGCCTGGTGGCTGGGGACGGCCCAGTCGGGCATGAGCGGCATCGTCCTGGCCCGGGCCCTGCAGCTCCAGGGGGCGCCCGTGACCCGGGTCGAGAACATGTGCGCCACCGGCTCCGAGGCCCTGCGCCAGGCCGCCTACGCCGTGGCCTCCGGAGCCTACGACCTGGCCGTCGCCGTCGGGGTGGAGAAGGTCAAGGACTCCGGCTACCAGGGTCTCAACGCCTTCCCCGTCCCGTCCGACGGCACCGGGCGGACCCTCACCGCGGCGGCCATGTTCTCGATGGTGCTGCCGGCCTACGCCGAGCGCTACGGCGTCGACGCCGATCGGCTGCGGCGGGTGGCGGCCGGCATCGCCAGCAAGAACCACGCCAACGGGGCCCGGAACCCGAAGGCCCAGTTCCGGCGCGAGATGTCGGTCGAGGCGATCTGCGCCATGCCGGCGGTGGCCGGCCAGCTCGGCGTGTTCGACTGCGCCGGGGTGGCCGACGGGGCGGCCGCCGCGGTGGTGTGCCGGGCCGAGGACGCCCACCGCTACACCGACGCGCCGCTGTACGTGAAGGCCCTGTCCCTGGTGGCCGGCAACGGCTCGGGCCTCATCGACCCGGCCTACGACTACACGACGTTCCCCGAGGTGGCGGCGGCCGGGGCCGACGCCTACGCCCAGGCCGGCGTGGCCGACCCCCGGCGGGAGCTGGCCCTGGCCGAGGTGCACGACTGCTTCACCCCGACCGAGCTGGTGCTCATGGAGGACCTGGGCTTCTCGGAGCGGGGCCGGGCCTGGCTCGACTGCGAGAAGGGCACCTTCGACCGGGACGGCGAGCTGCCGGTGAACCCCGACGGTGGGCTCAAGAGCTTCGGCCACCCGGTGGGGGCCAGCGGCCTGCGCATGCTGTACGAGGCCTGGCTCCAGCTCCGCCGGGAGGCGCCTCCCGACCGCCAGGTGGCCACCGTGGCCCAGGGTCGCACCCTGGCGCTGACCCACAACCTGGGCGGCTACCCGGGCGAGATGGTCAGCTTCGTGGGCATCGTCGGCACCGAGCCCTCGGCCTGACCGGCCGGCCTCAGAGGCCGTAGCGGCCCCGGTCGCCCTCGGGGACCAGGTCGAGGTGCTCGGGGTTGTCCCCGATGTACTGGGCCACGTACCAGCACTGCGGGGCCACGTGCAGGCCGCGGGCCCGGGCGTCGCCCAGGGCCCTCCGGACCAGGTGGGCGGCCAGGCCCCGGCCCCGGAAGCGGGGGTCGACGACGGTGTGGGGCAGCACCACCACGCCGTCGCGCTCGTGGTGGTCGCAGAACCCGGCCGCCGCCCCGTCCACGGTGACCTCGTAGCGGCCGCGCTCGGGGTGGTCGGTGACCTCGATGCCCACGGCCCGCGCCCTACCCGCCGGCCCGGGGGTGAAGCGCCACGGCGCGGCCGGTCAGGCCGGCGCGGCGGCGGGGTCGGTGGGGCCCGGGTCCGGCGGGCCGGTGCCGGGGACGTCGAGCCCCGCGGCGGTGACCCGGCCCTCGGCCGCGGCGCGCTCCTCCTCGGCCAGGGAGTCGAGCAGGGCGGCCACGAACACGGCCACCGACATCCCCACGATCGAGCCCCCCACGCCGTAGACCTCGTAGCCCACCAGGAACGAGATCACGATGACCGCGGCCCCGGGGTGGGCCGCGCCGCGCGTGGCGCGCCCCAGGACGAGCCGGTGCAGCACCTGGAGGGCCAGGCCCCCGACGGCCAGGGCGATGCCCGCCTCGGGGGAGACCAGCCCGCCGGCCAGGAGGGCCGCCGGCAGGGTGGCCAGCACGATGCCCAGGGAGGGAACCAGGCTGGCCACGCCCACCACCAGGGCCAGCGGGGTGGGAGCGGGCAGGTCGGCGAGGCGGAAGGCGGCCCAGGCGATGATCCCGGTGGCCAGGGCCAGGAGGACGGCGGCGTCCACGTAGACCTGGCTCTGCCCGAAGGCCCGCCCCACCACCCGGGCCAGCCGCTCGCGCCGGCTGGTGTCGCCGACCTGCTTCAGGGCCGCGGCGCTGAACCGGGGGCCCCACCCGAGGGCGAAGATGGTGAGGATCAGGGTCAGGAGCCAGGTCGACGCCCCGCCCCGGGCCTCCTCCCCGACCCGGCTGGAGGGCTGGCGCAGGTCCGAGGCGAAGTCCTCGGCCTTCTCGACCAGCCCGAACTCCCGGGCCGCCTCGCCGAAGCGCTCCGAGCGCTCGATGTCGGCAGCCACCTCCGGGATGTCCTGCTGGAGGCGCTGGACCTGGGCGTCGAGGTCGCCGACCGCGCCCCACGTGATCAGCCCCACCAACCCCAGCACGGGCAGCAGGACCACGATGAGGGCCACCCCCCGCCGCATCTGCCGGCTGGCCAGCGAGACCAGGGGTTCCAGGGCCGCCGCGGCGACCAGGGCGGCCATCGCCCAGCCCAGGGGACGGCGGCCGGCCACGAGGATGTTCTGGGCCACCAGCGCGACCACGATGCCGCCGAACACGACGGCCCAGGCCGCGGGCCCGATGGTGAGGCGCACCTCGCGGTCCACGGCCGCGTACCGTACCGACCGTGACCCGACCCCGCGACGATGGCCCCGCGGCCGGTCCGGCGTCGGGGCCGGCCCAGGAGCGGCTGTCGGTCCACCTCGAGGCCCGGTCGGTGGTCTGGGTGGTGGTGGGCATCCTGGCCCTGTTCGTGGGAGCCGCCTTCTTCCGGACCACCGTGCGGTCGCTCACCGTGATCGGCGTCGGGGTCCTCCTGGCCTTCGCCGTCGAGCCGCTGGTCCTGGCCGTGCAGCGGCGCATCGGCTGCCGCCGGGGGGCGGCGGTGGCCGCCGTGGGCGCCGGCCTGCTGATCGCCTTCGGGCTGCTGGCCATCCTTGTGGGCCCGCCGGCGGCGCGCCAGGCCCAGGACTTCGGCGACGAGCTGCCCGTGACCCTCCAGGAGATCGAGCAGCTCCCCGTGGTGGGGCCCCGGCTGCAGGAGGCCGACTTCGCGGCCAAGGCCGAGCAGCGGATCAACACCCTGCCGGGCCAGTTGGACTCCTCCGGCGTGGGCGACGCGGCCCGGGGGGTGCTCAACGGCGCCCTCAACGCCCTGGGGGCGCTGCTGGTGGCCCTGGTGGTGCTTATCGACGGCTCCCGGCTGGTGGACCGCCTGCGCATGGCCATCCCGGCCCGGCACCGGGAACGGGCCGACACGGTGGGCCGCGTCTTCTACCGGGTGGTCGGCACCTACTTCGCCGGGTCGCTGCTGGTGGCCAGCATCGGGGGCACCTACGTGCTCATCGTGGGCCTGGCCGTCGGGGTGCCCCTGGCCCCGGTGGCCGCGGCCTGGTACGCCGTGGTCAGCCTCATCCCGCAGGTCGGCGGCTTCCTGGGCACGTCGTTCGTGACCGTGCTGGCCCTGACCCAGGGGGTGGTGCCCGCCCTCATCGTGCTGGTGCTGGTCGTCGCCTACATGAACACCGAGAACTACCTCATCACGCCGGCCATCGTCGGCGAGGCCGTCGACCTGTCGCCGCCGGTGACCATGCTGGCCGCCCTGGTCGGCGGGGCCGCCGCCGGGGTGCCCGGGGCCCTGGCCGCCACCCCGCTGTGCGGCACGGTCAAGGCCGTCTACCTCCAGTACCGCTTCGGCGAGACGGCGGCGCCGCCCACCCGGCTCCGCGACCGCCTGCAGGTGCCGGGGCCGATCCGGGCCCTGCTGCGCCGCCTGCGGGGCCGCGGCTCGTGACCGGCGCCGCCGGCGACGTGGACGGTGCCGTCCGCAGCAGCGAGCATGCTGTCACCGAGATCCCGGCCGCCGCCCCGTGAGGGCGGCCGCCAACCACCGAGGGGAGAGCACGTGAAGGTGCCACGAGGGCCGTACGCGGCCATGGACCCGTCCCGCCGCCACCGGCTGACCGGCCGCGCCGTCGCCGCCGTGGTCGGCGCGAGCGGGGTGATGGTGGCCGTGGCCAAGCCCATGCGCGACGGCGGCCACGACATCGTCCCCTTCGAGGTGGCCGGCGACGCCGCCACCGTGGATCGCATCATCGATGACTGGGGCCCGGCGGGGGTTCGGGCCGCCCGGCTCCAGACCTCGCTGGACATGGGCTACCTGGCCCTCTACGCGGTGGCCACCGCCGCCGGGTGCGCCACCGTGGCCGCCGCCGCCCGCCGCAACGGCCACGGGGCGGTGGCCGCCGCCGGTGACGTGCTGGGGTGGGCGTCGTTCGTGGCCGCCGGCTGCGACGCGGTGGAGAACGCCTCGCTGCTGGCCGAGCTGTCGGGCGCCCGGGGCCCACTGCCCCGCCTGGCCCGGACCTGCGCCCTCACCAAGTTCTCGCTCATCGTCCCGGCCGTGGCCTACTCCGTCGGCGGCCTGGGGGCCCTGGGCGTGGCCCGGGCCCGGGGCGGGGGCTGAGGTGGCCCGTCGCGCCCTGCCCGAGCAGATCGAGTTCACCGGCGCCGACACCGGCCGGGCCCTGGCCGCCCTGGACGAGCTGGTGGCCGCGTCGGCGGGGTGGGCCAACCTGTACCCCGAGGTGGAGGAGGACGACGCCCGGGCGGTCACCCCCTCGGCGGTGGCCTCCTGGTTCCGGGTGCCGGGCCCCCCCATCCCGCAGGCGACGTTCATCGCCCCCACCGACGGACGGCGGGGGCGCACCCCGGCCCAGGTCGGCCTGACCCACGGCGTGGGGGCGACGGTGGTGCCCCGCCTGGCCGAGCAGGGCCTGCCCCTCCCCGAGGGGTGGGCGGTGGTGCAGGACCACCTGCGCCGGGGCCTGGTGGTGCGCCTGGACGACCCGCCCGACACCATGGCCGTGCTGGGCTGGTCCCTGCGGGCCATCGAGGCCCTGTGCCCCATCCCCGTCACCGGTGGCTGGCTGGCCGAGGTGCACCGGGGCTGATCCCGCCCGCCGCCCGCCGCCCGCCGCCCGCCGCCCGCCGCCCGCCGCCCGCCGCCCGCCGCTCGGTCGGCTCAGCCAGGGGGGTCTCGACCGGAGGGGTCTCAGCCGGTGGGGGGCTCGCCCAGCAGGAGCTGCACGGGGGCCAGCTCACCGGAGAAGTGGGGTTCCCAGGGCAGGGCGCCGGCCGGGTCGGGCCACGCCAGCTGGACCATGCGGAAGGCGTCGGGAGCCTCGCCGGCCAGCACGTGGTGCTCGGCCAGGGCCGGGAACAGGCCGACGGCGGCCCCGGGGTCGACGGGCAGCAGGGCGCAGGGCTGGCCCCCGTCGAGCAGCCCGATGAACGGGGCGCCCACGGGCAGCGCCGTCCCGCCGGCCAGCGCGTCGGCCACCAGGCCGAACAGGCCCCGGCAGGCCACCGGGGTCAGGCCGAACAGGCACAGCTCGGGGAAGGCGAAGCGGTCCTCGAAGCCGATGGTGTAGGCGTAGCGGGGCAGCGGCGGGTCGACGTCGACCCGGGCCGGCACGGCGTCGAGGGCCCACCCCTCGCGCTCCAGCATGAACTCCACCTTGTCCCGGTGGCTCATGTTCCGGTCGGGGAACACGTCGTCGCCGGCCATCGCCCCAGCCTCGCAGACCGGGGCCGGTGCGGGCCGGGCCGGCGCCGGGGACCGACCGGTCAGGAGGCCTTGCGCTTGGCCGCCTTCTTGGTGGACTTGGTGGCCTTCTTGGCCTTGGCCGGGGCCTTCTCCTCGTCCGCCTCCTTCTCGCCGTCGGTGGCGGCCGGGTGGCGGCGGCGGGCCTTCTTGGCCTCGGCGATGCTGGCCTCCAGGGCGGCCATGATGTCGACCACCTTGCCGTCGTCGGGCTCCTCGGGCTCGCCCTCGATGATCTCGGTGGCCCCGTTGGCCCGGGCCTCGATGAGCTCCAGGACCTTCTCCCGGTACTCGTCCCGGTACTCCTCGACGTCGAAGGGCTCGGTCAGCGACTCGATCAGGGCCTCGGCGATCTTGCGCTCCTTGGCCGAGACCTCGACGTCGGACACCGCGTCCAGGGCCTCGTGCTCGGCCGGGTCGTTGACCTCGTCCGCGTAGACCATGGTCGAGAGGACCAGGCGGCCGTCCAGGGGGCGCAGGGTGGCCAGGTGCTCCTTGGTGCGCATGACGAAGCGGGCCACGGCCACCTTGCCCGACTCCTCCATGGCCTGGAGCAGCAGGGCGTAGGGCTTGGGCGTGGACGGGTCGGGCACCACGTTGTAGGCCGTGTCGTACATGATCGGGTCGATCTCGGACAGGTCGACGAACTGCTCGATCTCGATGGTCTTGGTGGCCTTGGGGTCGAGGGAGGCCAGGTCCGAGTCGGTGAGCACCACGTACTCGCCGTCGCTCTGCTCGTAGCCCTTGGCGATGTCGTCCCAGCTCACCTCGGACCCATCGGCGGCCGAGACGCGCTTCTGCTTCACCCGGGCCCCGGTGCGGGTGTCGACCTGGTGGAAGCGCACGGTCTTGCGCGACACGGCGGAGTAGAGCTTCACCGGGATCGACACCAGCCCGAAGCTGATGGCCCCTGACCAGGCAGTCGACGGCATGGGACCCATTCTCCCCCGGAGAGGCCCCCCGACGCACCCCGGCCCGCCGCCGAGGCCGCCCCCAGGGGTCAGGACAGGGTGAGGTCGGCGCTCAGGGGCCAGTGGTCGGAGGGCAGGCGCGGGCCCGGCGGGGTGGCGTGGACGGTGGCCGAGCGCACCGACCACTCCCCGCTGGAGAGGATGTGGTCGATCTGGACACCGTCGCGCCGGCCGGTGAACTGGTGGGCGGTGCCCGTCCCCTCGGGCAACAGCACCGGCTCCAGCCCCCCGGCCCGCAGGGCGGCGATCGTCCCCGACGGGGGGGTGGCGTTGAGGTCGCCCACCACCAGGCGCGGGAGGTCGGGCCGCAGCCAGCCCAGGAGCTGCTCGGCGCTGCGGACCCGGTTCTCCTTCCGGGCCTCGTCCAGGTGGGTGGTGGCCACCTGCACCGTGCGGTCCCAGGCGATGAGGTGGAGCTCGGCCACGGTGGCGGTGCGGGGGAACGACGCCTCCGGCAGCCGGGTGCCGGCCACGTCCGGGGTGGGCCCGTACCAGCGGGTGGTGGCCCCGGTGGCGGTGGCCGACCCGGCCCTGACCAGGAGGGGACCCATCTCCCCGCCGCGTCGGCTCGACCGCCCCTCGCCGGCCAGCACGACGTAGCCCGGCAGGTGGCGGGCCAGCCATCGGAGCTGGAAGCGGTACACCTCCTGCAGCCCGAGGACGTCGGCGTCGAGGTCCTGGATGGCCCGCAGGGTGGCCCGGCGCCGGAACGGCCACGAGTTGCACCCGTCCCAGGCCAACCCGTTGCGGATGTTGAAGGTGGCCACCCGCAGGGTGCGGGGCGGGGCGGGCCCGTCGGCCGGTGGCATGCTCACCGGCCCGATGCTGGTGCCTGGCGCCGCCGGAGGGAAGCGGACACGGCGCAGGCGGCGACGCCGGGGGCCGGCCGCCCTCGCTCACACGGGGGGCCGGGCCCGGTGAGGGGGCCGTGACCGGATGGCAACGGCCCGGTCGCTCGGCCGACACGGGCCGTCCGTACCGTCCCGGCCATGGCTGCTCCCGACATCCCCGCCGCCAAGCGTGCCGGCCTGCCCGTGGACCTCGACCGCCTGGCCGCCGAGGGCGACGGCTGGCTGAGCCCCGAGGACCGCTACGCCCTCAAGACCTGGGGGGTGTGCACCCAGCTCCAGGACCACGTGTTCATGGTCCGGGTCCGGGTGCCCGGGGGGGTGCTCCCCACCGCCCAGGCCCGGGCCGTGGCCCGCCTGGCCGCCCGCCACGGCTCGGACTGGGTCCACCTCACCACCCGCCAGAACCTGGAGCTGCACTGGGTGGCCGACCGGGTCGTGCGCGACCTGCTGGCCGACCTGGAGCGCTCCGGCCTGTCCACCCGGTCGGCCTGCGGCCACACCCTGCGCAACGTCATGTGCTCCGAGGACGCCGGCGTGGCCCTGGACGAGCCGTTCGACTGCCTGCCCGACGCGGTGGCCGTCAGCGACGCCCTGGTGGCCCGCTCGGCCGAGCTCAACTGCGTGCTGCCCAGCCGCATCAACATCGCCTTCGGCGGGTCGCCCCGGTGCCGGGAGGACGCCCTGATCAACGACGTCGCCTTCGTCTCCACGGTGGTCGACGGGGTGGCCGGCTACCGCCTCCACGCCGGGGGCAGCTTGGGCAAGGCCCCGGCCCTGGCCATCGAGCTGGCTGCTTTCCTGCCCCGCACCGCGGCGGTGCCGGCCGCGGTGGCCCTGGCCGAGGTGTTCGTGGCCCACGGCGACTTCGAGCGGCCGGCCAAGGGGCGCCTCAAGTTCTGCATCGAGGCCATGGGGGCCGACGCCTTCCGGGCCGCCTGGGACCAGGCCTTCGCCGCGGCCCGCGAGCGCTCGTGGCCGGTCCCGGCCGAGGTGGCCCTGCTGGCCCCCGGTGATCGGGCCGCGGCCATCCGCCGCCGCCCCGAGGGGGGCTGGTCGGCCGGGGTGCGGCCCCAGCGGGAGCCGGGCCTGGCCTCGGTCACCGTGGCCCTCCCCCTGGGCGACACCAACCGGGCCGAGCTGGAGCTGCTGGCCGACCTGGCCGACCGTCACGGCGACGGCCACCTGATCCTGGGGCGCGACCAGGACGTGGTGCTGCGCAACGTCCCCGTCGAGCACGTGGCCGCCATCCGGGCCGCCCTCGTCCCCCGGGGCCTGGCCCTGCTGGGCGAGGCCCGGGACGCCCAGGTGCGGGCCTGCACCGGCTCGGCCGTGTGCGCCCTGGGCATCTCGCCCGCCCCCGACTCGGGCCGCACCCTGCTGGCCACCCCCGGGCTGCGCCGCAACAGCTCCCTGCGGGTCCACGTCTCGGGCTGCCCCAACAGCTGCGCCCAGCACCAGGCCGGCGACATCGGCCTGGCCGGCACCAAGGTCCGCCTGGGCGGCGCCGTCCACCTGGGCTACCACCTGTACCTGGGGGCCGACCTGCTCGACGGCCGGGTGGGCGAGGTGGTGGGCCGCATGGCGGCCGAGGACGCCCCGGCCGTGGTCGACGCCGTCATCGGCACATGGGAGGCCACCCGCCACGGCGGCGAGACCCTGTCGGCCACGGTGGCCCGCCTGGGCCTGGGCGCCTTCACCGCCACCCTCGAAGCCGTCCTCGACGACCGCTGGGCCACCGGCCCCGAGCCCGACGACACGGCCGTCGCCGCCCCCCGCCGCCCCGCTCCTGTCGTCCCGGCCGCGTAGCCCGACCCACCGCCCGTTCTGGGGCGCCAGCGCACGCCCGAGCGAGCGGCGGCGCCTCAGAACGGCCCCGGCTCCCGCCCTCGCTCGTCCCTGTCCCCTGCCCTTCCCTGCCCCCCACCTCCCGGAGGTTCCCGTGCCCATCCCCATCCCCGCCGCCCTCGACGACGCCGGTGCCGCCGCCGCGGCCAAGGCCGTCGCCGTGCGGTCCCTGCCCCGCTACCTGGCCTCCGCCGCCCTGGCCGGGGCCTTCGTCGGCATCGCGGTGGTGCTGCTGGTCAGCGTGTCGGCCCCCCTGGCCGCGGCCGGCTCACCGGCGGCCAAGCTGGTCCAGGCCGCGGTGTTCGGCGTGGCCCTGACCCTGGTGGTGTTCGCCGGGGCCGAGCTGTTCACCGGCAACGCCATGGTCATGCTCCAGGGCCTGCGGGCTCGGGCCGTCACAGGGGCCCAGCTGGCCGCGGTGTGGGCGGCGTCGCTGGTCGGCAACCTGCTCGGCTCGCTGGCCCTGGCGTCGGTGGTCCACGGGGGCGGCACCCTCACCGGCGACGGCGAGGCCCTGGTGGCCAAGATCGTCGGGGCCAAGGACGCGGTGGCCGGCCCCCAGCTGTTCTGGCGCTCGGTCCTGTGCAACCTGCTGGTCTGCCTGGGGCTGTGGATGGCCGGCCGGGTCCAGTCCGACGTGGCCAAGGCCATCGTGCTGTGGTGGGCCCTGCTGGCCTTCATCGGCTCCGGGTTCGAGCACTCCATCGCCAACATGACCATCTTCGGCCTGGGCATCCTGGAGGGCTCGGCCACCGCCGGCCAGCTGGCCCGCAACCTGGCCTGGACGGTGCCCGGCAACATCGTGGGCGGCGGCCTCCTGGTGGGCCTGGCCTACGCCTGGATCGGTCGCCCCGGCACCCGCACGCCGTCGGTGTCCGAGCCCGCCACCCCCGACCCGGCCCCGTCTCGGCCGGCACCGACCCCCGACCCCGTGCCGGCCAGCGCGTCGCCCGTCCCCGCTCCGGCCTACGCCCGCACCGGGGCCACGGCCTGACCCTTCTCCCGCGCCTCCAGCGCCTGGCCCGGCCGGTCCCCAGGACCGGCCGGGCCGCCCCGCGCTCCGGGGCCGGGCGAGCCGGTGACGACGGCGGGGCGGATCAGCAGGCGACGCGGTAGCCGCGGCGGGGGACGGTCTCCAGGGCGTCGCCGGCCGGGCCCAGTCGGCGCCGGAGGCGGGCCACCGTCACCTCCACCACGTGGGGGTCGGCGCCCGGCTCCCACACCGTCCGGGCCAGGCGCTCCTTGGCCACCACCGCCCCCTCCGCGTCGACCAGGGCGGCGAGGAGCTGGGCCTCCCGGCGGCTCAGGGTCACCGTCCTGTCGCCCACCAGCACCGCGGTGCCCTGGAGGTGGGCCCGGTCGTCGCCCAGGGCCAGGGTGCGGTGGTGGCCGGCCATCGTCTCGGCCAGGCACCGGACCATGGGCCCGAGCCGCCAGCGGGCCGGGTGGGCGGGGGCGGGCACGCCGTGGGCGGCCAGGCGGGCCGCGCTGATCGGCCCCACGCAGACCGGCACCACCCGGTCCCGGAGGGCGGCGGCCAGCATCGGGGCCCGCTCCCCGGCCAGGGCGAAGAGGTTGGTGATGGCCGCCGCGCTGGTGAAGGTGACGGCGTCGAGCTGGGTGGCCACCACGGCCTGCACCAGGGCCCGGGCCGGCCCGGGATCGAGCGGGAGGTCCCAGCGGTAGACCGGCACGTCGATCACCGCCGCGCCCCGGGCGGCCAGGGCCCGGGCCACATGGGCCACGTCGTCGCCGTCGCGCTGCACGGCGATGCGCCGCCCGGCCAGGTCGTCCCCCAGGTGGGCCACCACCTCGGCGCTGCTCTCGCCCGGCGCCCGCCACCCGGCCTCCAGTCCCACCGTGGCCAGGGCCCCGGCCGCCTTGGGGCCGCGGGCCACCACGGTGGCGGCGGCCAGCCGGTCCCGCAGGGCGTCGCCCCGGCCCCGCCCGTCGGCGGCCTCGAACCACGACCGGACACCCAGGCCGGTGAGGGCCACCAGGGTGTCGGGGGGCTCCGCGATGAGGGCCTCGGTGGCGGCGTCGAGGGCGGGCCCGTCGGCCAGGGGGAGGGTCCGGATCACCGGGCCGTGGACGACCTCGGCCCCCCGGCGGCGCAGGAGCTCGGCCTGCTCGTCGGCTCGGCGGTCGGCTGTGACCCCGACGGTGAACCCGGCCAGGGGCAAGAGCACACCGGCACCCTGGCCCGCCGGTGTGACGGGGCCGTTTCCGGGTGGTGAGGGCCGCGTGACCTCCCGTGCACCCGGCACCTCCCGACAGGAGAGGCGCGGAGTGTGGTGCCATGGCCGCGCTGCGGGCGGATGGCGTGCCAGGCTTCGGGGATGGCACGCATCGGTGGCGAACAGGCCCCCCTCGGGGGCGGCGCGGGCGACCCGGCGACGGCGGTGCTCCGGGCCGTGGGCCCGGACCGCAAGGGGCTGGTGGCGGTGCTGGCCGACTTCGTCTACCGGCACGGCGGCAACATCACCCACGCCGACCAGCACGTGGACGCCGAGGCCGGGGTGTTCTTCCAGCGGGTGGAGTTCCACCTCGACGGCTTCGGCCTGGGCCGGGACGAGATCCTCCCGGACCTGACCCCGGTGACCGAGCCGCTGGGCATGCGCTGCGAGGTCCGCTTCTCCGACGAGGTGGCCCGCACCGCGGTGCTGGTCACCCGCGAGGCGCACTGCCTGTACGACCTGCTGGCCCGCCAGGCCATGGGGGAGTTGCAGGCCGAGATCGCCTGCGTGGTGGCCAACCACCCCGACCTGGAGGACGTGGCGGCCCGCTTCGACGTGCCCTTCCACCACCTGCCGGTCACCGCCGCCACCCGGGTCGAGCAGGAGGGGGCTCTGCTCGACCTGCTGGCCCGGGAACGGGTCGACCTGGTGGTGCTGGCCCGGTACATGCAGATCCTCACCTCGCGGGTGATCGACGCCCACGCCGGGCGCATCATCAACATCCACCACTCGTTCCTGCCCGCCTTCCTGGGGGGCCGGCCGTACCACCAGGCCCACGAGCGGGGGGTCAAGCTCATCGGGGCCACCGCCCACTACGCCACCGCCCAGCTCGACCAGGGCCCCATCATCGACCAGGACGTGGTCCGGGTCAGCCACCGCGACGGCGTCGCCGACCTGGTCCGCAAGGGCCGGGACCTGGAGACGGTGGTGCTGGCCCGGGCCCTCACCGCCCACCTGGAGCACCGCGTCCTCGTCCACGGCCGCAAGACCCTCGTGTTCTGACCCCCACGTCCTGACCCCGCACCCCGGCCCAGGTGCTTGACGTCCCAACTACTGTGACGAGTGGGATCGGTCGGCGGGAGCGGAGGTGCCATGGCGTCGGTTTTCGGTGGCCTGCGCGTCGTCGAGCTGGCCCAGGGCATGGCCGGGCCCCTGGCCACCGGGGTCATGGCCGACCATGGCGCCGAGGTGGTCAAGGTCGAGCCCCCGGGGGGTGACTGGGCCCGGGTCCTGCCCGGCTTCCACGTCTGGAACCGGGGCAAGCGGAGCGTGGTGCTCGACCTGCGCGCGACGGCGGGCCGGGCCGAGGCGAGGGAGCTGGCTCACTCGGCCGACGTGGTGGTCGAGAGCCTCCGACCCGGGCGGGCCCGGGAGCTGGGCCTCGACGGCGCCACCCTCGAGCACGAGTGCCCTCACCTGGTGCACTGCTCGATCAGCGGCTTCGGCCCCGCCACCGCCCTGCGGGGCTTCCCGGCCGACGAGGGCATCGTGGCCGCCAAGAGCGGTCGCATGCTGGGAACCGATGCCCTGAGCGGGGCCGTGGTGGCCGACGCGGCCGAGCGACCGATCCACCTGGCCGCCCCCGTGGCCTCCTTCGGGGCCGCCATGCTGGCCCTGGAGGCGATCTCCGCCGCCCTGTTCGACCGGGCCCGCACCGGACGGGGCCGCCGGGTGGCGACGAGCCTGCTGGAGGGGGCCGGCGCCGCCACCATGCGGCTGCGTTTCGCCCGGGACGGCGACGGGCTCCGCCCCCGGGACGGCGACGACCTGGCCTACCGGGGCATCGTCCTCACCTTCCTGACCGTGCGCTGCGCCGATGGCCTGCACCTGCAGATGTGCGCGCGGCAGGACCACCACTTCCGCAACTGGATGGCGGCCATCGGGCTGGCCGACGTCCTCGGCGAGGAGCGCTACCGCGGCGCCCCGCTGGGCTTCCGGTCCGGGCGCGACATCGACGAGCTGCGGGCCCGGATCGTGGACCGCATGACCACCCGCACCCGGGCCGAGTGGCTGGCCACCTTCGTCCGGGCCGACGTGGGGGCCGACCCGTTCCTCGACCCGGCCGAGGCCCTGGCCCACCCCCAGATGGTCCTGAACGACCGGGTGGTGGTGGTCGACGACCCCCGGCTCGGGCCCGTGACCCAGGTCGGCCCGCTGGTGGCCATGGCCGAGACGCCGGCCCACATCGGGGCGCCGGCCCCGACCCTGGGCCAGCACCAGGACGACGAGCGCCACCGGGGCCCGGCCCTGCTCCCCGTGGGTGGGTCGCCCCGACCGGCCGAGCCCGGGCCGCGGCCCCTGCCGTTGGAGGGCGTCACCGTGGTCGAGGTGGCCTCGTTCCTGGCCGGGCCGCTGGGGCCCACCCTGCTGGCCGAGTTGGGAGCCCGGGTGGTCAAGGTCGAGCCCCGGGCCGGCGACCCCTTCCGCCGGGTGGGCCTGGAGTTCGCCCACCTGGCCACCGGGAAGGAGAGCCTGGCCCTGGACCTGGCCCACCCCGAGGGCCGGGACGTGCTGGCCCGGCTGGTCCGCCAGGCCGACGTGGTGGTGCACAACCTGCGCCCGGGCGCGGCCGAGCGGCTGGGCCTGGGGTACGCCGCGCTGCGTCGGATCAACCCCTCCCTGGTCTACGTGCAGGCCTCGGCCTACGGCTCCCGGGGCCCGGAGGCGGGCCGGGCCGCCTTCCACTCCACCCCCCACGCCCTGAGCGGCGGGGGCGTGCTCCAGGCCGGCCGGGGCAACCCGCCGGTGGACGACTCCTACGCCGATCCGTGCGCCGGGCTGGCGGTGGCCGCCGCGGTGGCCATGGGGCTCCTGGCCCGGGAGCGCTGGGGGTGCGGGCAGCAGGTCGAGACCACCATGCTGGCCACCGCGGCCTACGTGCACGCCAACGACCAGGTGGGCTACCGGGGGCGTCCGCCGCCGGCGGTGGCCGACGCCGGCCAGCACGGGCCGTGCGCCCTCCGCCGCCTCTACCGGTGCCGCACCGGGTGGTTGTTCCTGGCTGCCGATCGACCCGGGGGGTGGGAGGCGCTGGTGGCCGCCCTGGGGGCGGTGGACCTGGCCGCCGACCGCCGCTTCACCACCGCCGCGGACCGCGGCGCCCACGACCCCGAGCTGGCCGAGGAGCTGGCCCACCGGCTGGCCCCCCGCTCCAGCCACGAGTGGGAGGCCGTGCTCCTGGCCGGGGGCGTGCCCGCGGCCGAGGCCGACGGGCCGCCGTTCGAGGAGATCCTGGTGCGCCACGGCCTGGCCCGCCCGGTCGAGCACGAGGACGTGGGCCCCTACTGGGGCCTGCGCCCCCGGGTGCGGGTGGCCGGCTCCGAGCCCCGCCTGGGGGTGCCGTGCGGGTGCGGCGAGCACTCCGACGCGGTGCTGGCCGGCCTGGGCTACGGCGAGGCCGAGCGCGACGCCCTGGTGGCCGCCGGGGTGGTCCGTCGCCGGTCGCCCCGGGCCGCGCCGCCGGCGGTGGCGGGGGTGGCGCCGTGACCGGGGCGCCGGTCCGGTCCCTGCTGTTCGTGCCCGGCACCACGGTGCGGTGGGTGGGCCCGGCGGTGGCCAGCGGCGCCGACGGCCTGATCCTCGACCTGGAGGACGCGGTGCCCGAGGACGGGAAGGGGCCGGCCCGGCGGGCGGTGGCCGACACCCTGGGCCGCGGTGCGGCGGCGGGTGTGCTGGCCCTGGTGCGGGTGAACGGGTGGGGCACCGGCCACCTGCTGGCCGACCTGGACGCCGTGGTCGGCCCCCACCTGGACGGGGTCTGCCTGCCCAAGGTGGCCGGGGCCGCCGACGTCGTCGCCCTGGCCCGGGTCCTCGACGACCTGGAGGCGGCCCGGGGGCTGCCACCCGGCGGGTTGGAGGTCTTCCCGGTGGCGGAGACGGCCTCGGGCCTGCGCGACGTGGCGGCCGTGTGCGCGGCCTCGCCCCGGGTCCGCCGCATCAGCGGGGTGTCGCACTCCGTCCCCGGCGGTGACTTCGATCGGGCCCTGGGCTCGCGCTGGGACCCCTCGGGCCTGGCCGCCCTCCACACCGGGGCCATGGCCGTGCTGGCCGGCCGGGCCGCGGGGCTGGACGGCATCCTGTGCGGCCCGAGCTCGGACGTGGAGGACCTGGACCACCTGCGGGCCGTGCTGGAACGGGGCCGGACCCTGGGGGCCGACGGGGCGCTGTGCATCCACCCCTCGCACGTGGCCGTGGCCCACGAGGTGTTCACCCCGCGCCCCGAGGAGGTGGCCGAGGCCCGGGCGGTGGTGGCCGCCCTGGACGAGGCGGAGGCCGCGGGCCGCGCCGCGGTCCGGGTCGGGGGCCGGATGGTGGACCGGGCCCACCGGCAGGCGAGCGAGGAGACCCTGCGACGGGCCCGGGCCGGTGGCCGTCCGGCCGCCGAGGAGGCGGGTGGGTGACATGATCCGGCCCGCCTGCTCACACTTTGTGGTTGTGACCCTACGGTGGGGCACGAACCTTGCCGAACCTTTGCAGAACCCTTGACAGGCCGCTACTGCCACACTTAGGGTTTGTTTGTTGGACCTCTAAATAGCCGGCGGGCTACGGGGTCCGGGCGCGGCCTTGGGTGGGCCGCGCCGTTCACGAGAGAGGCGAGGTCATTGGGCGGGAGAGCGGGCACTGCAGCGACCATGACCTCCCTCGCGTTCCGGCGCCGGCTGGCGCGCCGCACCCGGTGGGCCGCGACCTTCCTCCTCCTGGCCGCGGCGGGGACCACCGGGTGCGGCGACGACCTCGACGGTGCGTCGAGCGCCGCCGACGGGCGCGCCGGCGGCTCCGGCGGTGACTGCGCCTACCCGGACGGCGAGTGGAGCGAGATCGAGGCCCGAGCGTCCCGGGAGGGGGTGGTGCGCTGGTACAGCACGCTGGCCCCCGCCCTCAACGACCGCTTGGTGGCCGCCTTCGCCCGGGCCTACCCGGACATCGGGGTCGAGGTCACCCGGGCCACGTCGCCGGACCTGACCCGCCGCATCGACGCCGAGGCCCAGGGCGGCGCCCGCAGCGCGGACCTGGCCGTGCACACCGACCAGGCCTGGCAGCAGGCCCACGGCACCACCTTCTTCGCCCCCCTGGTGGGGCCGGACGTGACCGACCCCGACCACGACGTCCTGTCGGCCGACCGGACCTCGACCCTGGTGGCCCTGGCCGTCATCGGCTACGGCTGGAACACCTCGGTGATCGACGATCCGCCCTCCTCGTTCGAGGACCTGGCCGACCCCGCCTACGAGGGCCTCGTCGGCCTCTACGACTACGAGGCCCCCCCGGTCGCCGCCAGCTTCGCCATCTGGTCCGAGCAGTACGGCGACGACTTCCTGGCCGCCCTGGCCGACCAGGACCCCCGCTTCTACGCCAGCGGCTCGGCGCTGGCCCAGGCGGTGGCGGCCGGCGAGGTCGGCATCTCGGCCTACATCACCCCGGCCCTGGTGCCCGAGGGGGCGCCGGTGGAGATCGCCTACCCGGTGGAGCCGCTGGCCAACGCGTACGTGGCCAACGTGCTGTGCTCGGCCGACGACCCGGCCGCGGCGCAGGTGCTGGCCAACTGGCTCCTGACCCCCGAGGCCCAGGAGGTGGCGGCCCAGGACGCGGCCTCGGTCCTCGGGCCCGACGCCGGCGTGGACGCCCCCTTCTCCCTGGACGACGTCCGGGTCACCGACGTGACCTCCTACCGCGACAGCGAGCTGGCCGCGCTCCGCCGCTCCCTCGATGCGACCTTCGCTCGCTGACCGCGCCGACCTCCGGCGCCTGCGGGCCCACGGGGGGGCAGCCGCCGCCCTGGTGGTGACGGGCGGGCTGTGCGGGCTCCCGGTCTGGTACACGTTCCGCTTCGCCCTCCACCGCGACGCCGACGGGCTGCGCCGCATGCTGGGCGACCCGGAGGTGGGGGAGACGGTGGCCACCACCGTGGGCCTGGCCGCCGGGTCGGTGGCGATGGCCCTGGTGCTGGGCACGGTGCTGGCCTGGTCGGCCCACCGCCTGCCCCGGCGCCAGCGGGCCCTGGGCCTGCTGCCCCTGGCCCCGCTCCTCCTGCCCCAGCTGCCGCTGGTGATCGGCTACGCCTTCCTGTTCAGCCCCACCGTCGGGTACGTGAACCAGGCCCTGCGGGCCCTGCCCGGCCTCGGCCACCTCCGGGAGGGCCCCTTCGACGCCTACAGCGTGCCCGGCATCGTGCTGGTCGGCGGCTTGTACCTGACGTCGTTCGTGTACCTGTTCGTGGCCAGCTCGTTGGCCCGGCTCGACCCCGAGCTGATCGACGCCGCCGCCGCCAGCGGGGCCGGGCCCACCCGGGCCTTCGTCCGGGTGGTGCTGCCCCTGCTTCGCCCGGCCCTCCTCTACGGGGGCACCACCGCCGCCCTCCTGGGCCTGGGGCAGTTCGCCGCGCCCCTCATCTACGGGCGCCAGGCCGGCATCTCGGTCCTGACCACCGAGATGTACCACCGCACCAGCACCTCGCCCCCCGACCTGCCGCTGGCCGCGGCCCAGGGCCTGCCCGTCCTGGTGACCGGCCTGGCCTTCCTGGCCTTCCAACGCCTCGTGCTCCGGGACGGGGACCGGTTCGTCACCGCGTCGGCCCGGGGCGCCCGGCCGGCGGCCACCGGCGGCCCCCTGGCCCGCTGGGGCCTGGCGCTGTACGGCGTGGTGGCCGCCGCCCTGCCCCTGGCCGCCCTCCTGGTGGTGGCCGTGTCACCGGTGTGGACCGGCGACGTCGACCCGGGGACGTGGACGCTGGCCCACGTCCGGACGGTGCTGTTCGACCGGGGTGACGTGGTCGATGCCGTGGGCCACAGCCTGGCCTACGCCCTGGCCACCACGCTGGTGGTGCTGCCCCTGGCCTACCTGCTGGCGGTGCTGGTCCACCGGCGCCGCAGCCGGCTGGCGGCCGCCGTCGACCTCGTCGCCCACCTGCCGCTGGGCATCCCGGCCGTGCTGCTGGGCACCGGCTTCCTCCTGGCCTCGGTGGCCTCCCCCTTGCCGCTCTACGGCACCCCGGTGGCCCTGGTCCTGGTGTACGTCACCATCATGGTGCCGTTCGCGGTGCGCCTGCAGCTGGCCGCCCTGGCCGCCCTGGGCCCGGAGCCCACCGAGGCGGCGGCGGCCTGCGGGGCCGGCCCCCTGCGCCGGGCCCTGACCATCGAGCTGCCCCTCCTCCGCCCGGCCCTGGCCGGGGCGGCGGCGCTGGTGGTGGTCCTGGCCACGCACGAGTTCTCGGCCTCCCTGCTGGTCCGCTCCCGCGACACCCAGGTGATGGGCACCGTGCTCCACGACCTGTGGAGCTTCGGCTCCTACCCCGAGACGGCGGTGATGGCCCTGCTGATGGTGGCCGTCACCGGCCTGGGGGTGGCCGCGGCCCTGGCCCTCGGCGGCCGGGGCCTGCTGCCCGTCCAGCCCCGGTTCGCCCCGGTGCCGGTGCCGGTGCCGGTGCCGGTGCCGGTGCCGGCCCGAGCGAGGCGGCGGCGGTGACCGAGATCGTGGCCGAGGGCCTGGCCAAGCGCTTCCGGCGAGGGCGGGAGGTGGTGACCGCCCTGGACGACGTGTCGTTCCGGGTGGCCGAGGGCGAGCTCCTGGTGCTGCTGGGGCCGAGTGGGGGCGGCAAGACGACGGCCCTGCGCTGCCTGGCCGGGTTGGAGGAGCCCGACGCCGGCCGGGTCCTCCTCGGCGACCGGGTGGTGGTGGACGTGGCCGGCCGGGTGAGCGTGGCCCCCCACCGACGGGACGTGGGCCTCGTGTTCCAGAGCTTCGCCCTGTGGCCCCACCTCACGGTGCGGGACAACATCGCCTTCCCCCTGCGGGCCCGGCGCCGCCCCCGGGCCGAGCGGGCCTCGGCCGTGGACGACATCACCGCCCTCGTCGACCTGGACGTCTCGCTGCTGGGCCGGCGGCCCGGCCAGCTCAGCGGCGGCCAGCAGCAGCGGGTGGCCCTGGCCCGGGCCCTGGTGGCCCGGCCCCGGGTGGTGCTCTTCGACGAGCCCCTGTCCAACCTGGACGCCCCGCGACGCGAGCAGCTCCGCACCGAGCTGCGCCTGCTGCACCGCCGCATCGGCTTCACCGCCGTCTACGTCACCCACGACCTGCAGGAGGCCCTGGCCCTCGGCGACCGGGTGGCGGTGGTGGACCGGGGCCGGATCGCCCAGGCCGGGGCGACGGCGGAGGTGTTCGAACGGCCCCGCACCGTGACCGTGGCCCGCCTGCTGGGCTTCCGCCCCGTGGCCCGCCTGGTGCGGGCCGGGGACGGGTGGTCAGTACCCGGGGGAGTGGTCGAGGGGGCGGGCCCGGTCGCCGCCGGTGCCCCGTCGGTGCTCGACCTCTACGCCCGGCCCGAGGCCGTCCGCCTGGCCCGGCCCCTGGGGGCCGTCGACCCCCGGCCGGGGGTGATCCGGGTGGGCGGGGCCGTCCTCGGGCACGCCGAGCCGGCGGGCGGCCACGTGGACGTGGTGCTGGACAGGGCCGGGTCGCGGCTGCGGGCCGGGGTCCGCCAGCCCGATGTCGGGTCCTGGCGGGCAGGCACCGAGGTGGCGATCGAGGTGGCCGCCCGCGAGGCCCGTCTCTTCACCGCTGGGGGCGACGCCTGGGAGGGCCGGTGGGCGGAGGCGGCTCCTGCACCCCGGTCCGCGCCGGCCGGGAGGGTGTCATGACCGAACAATTGACAACTGTATGGACCTCAAAGTACCATGCCCGGCGGGTCGGGCGCCCTGGTTGGTGGGGAGGGGGCGCGATGCCCCCTGGACCAGGAGGGAGACCGACCGTGAGCCTGACCGAGATCACCGGGCGCCAGGTCGCCCCGGGCAGCGTGGCGGCGCCGTCCCGACAGTCGGGACCGGGGGGTTGACCTCCGGTCCCGCGTGACCTGGCGCCCGGGTGGGCCCGGCGCCACGTGAAGTCCCGTCGCTGGCGGGGTCGTACCGACCTTCGCCCATTCGTCGTCGCACAGAAGGACCAGTACGTCGTGGCCAGGAAGAGGTTGACATGAGCGAGGGGCCCATGGCGGGCACGGCCCACCGGGCGGGGGGCCGGCACGGGAGCGGCCTCGACGACGCCCACGGGCGGGCCCACGGCGCGCCGCGGCCCGACCAGGCCGTCGACGTGGCCGCCCTGGAGGCCTACCTGTGCGCCACCATCGACGGCCTCCACGGGCCGCTCGAGGTGTCGCAGTTCGAGCACGGCCACGCCAACCTCACCTACCTCCTGCGCCTCGGTGGGCGCGACCTGGTGCTGCGCCGCCCCCCGCTGGGCCCGGTGGCACCCCTGGCCCTCGACATGTACCGCGAGCACTGCGTGCTGGCCGCCCTGGGCGACGCCTACCCCCGGGCCCCCCGGGCCCTGCTGTACTGCGCCGATGCCGGGGTGATCGGGGCGCCGTTCGTGATCATGGAGCATCGGGTGGGGGTGACCATCCGGTCGTCGCTGCCGCCGACCCTCCCCGGGGAGGACGCCGGCCGGCGGGCCAGCGAGGCGCTGATCGACGCCCTGGTCGACCTCCACCAGGTCGAGCCCCTGCGCTCGGGCCTGGGCGAGATGGGTCGGCCCCGGAGCTACGCCGAGCGGCACCTCACCGGCTGGCTCCGGCGCTTGCGGGCCCTCGGCGTCGACCGCTCGGCCCTGCCTCTGGAGGAGGTGGGCGAGGGCCTGTTGGCCTCGCTGCCCCGGCCCCAGCGGACCTCGATCGTCCACAACGACTTCACCCTCGACAACTGCCAGTTCGCGCCGGGCCGCCCCGACGTGGTGACCACCGTCCTGGACTGGGACATGGCCTGCCTGGGCGACCCGCTCCTGGACCTGGGCATCCTGCTGGCCTACTGGCCCGACCCCGACGACCCCATCTCGCGCCACCGGGTGATGTTCCCCGGCCTCGAGCAGGCGCCCCTGGCCCGACGCCAGGAGATGGTCGGGTGGTACGCCGAGCGCTCCCCGCTGCGCCTGCGGGACCTGGCCTGGTACGAGGCCTTCGGCCTGTGGCGGGCGGCGGTGGTCAACCTCCAGCTCCGGCAGCGCTTCGCCGAGGGCCAGACCCGCGACCGTCGCCTCGGGGACCGGGGGCGGTGCGTCACGCCCCTGACCCAGGCCGCGCAGGAGGCGCTGGGCCGCTTCCGGGCCGGGAGGTCGTGACCGGGGGGCCCGGCCTGGTCGAGCGGGGACTGGCCGGGAAGGTGGCCGTCGTCACGGGCGCGAGTCGGGGGCTCGGCCGGGCGACGGCCACCGCTCTGTCCGAGGCCGGGGTCCGGGTGCTGGCCTCGGCCCGGAGCGGGCCGGAGCTGGAGGCGCTGGCGGCCACGGCCCCCGAGCGGGTGCGGGCCGCTCCCTGCGACCTGCGCGACCCGGCCGCGGCCGAGCATCTGGTGGACCGGGCCCTCGACGCCTTCGGCCGGCTCGACATCGTGGTCAACGACGCCGCGGTGAGTGCCCGGGGGCGGTTCCTGGCCCAGTCCCCGGAAGCCTGGCGCGAGGCCTTCGACGTCAACGTCCTGGCGCCGTTCCACCTGTGCGCGGCGGCGGGCCGGCACCTGGTGGCCCAGGGGTCGGGCAAGATCGTGAACATCGCCTCCACCGCCGCCCTGCGGGGCGCGGCCGGGCTGGTCGCCTACACCGCCACCAAGGGGGCGCTGGTGCAGTTCACGGCGGCCCTGGCCGCCGAGCTGGCCCCCGACGGCGTGCAGGTCAACGCCATCGCCCCCGGCGCCTTCGCCACCGCCATGCAGGAGGGGGTGACGTCGTCGCCGGACCGCCTGGCGGCCCGGCTGGCCCGCATCCCGGCCGGCCGCATGGGCCGGCCCGAGGAGCTGGCCGACCTGGTGTGCTACCTGGCGTCCAGCGCGTCGGACTTCGTGACCGGCTCGGTGTTCGTCATCGACGGAGGCGAGGCGGCGCACCTCTGAGGTCGGGCCGGGGGGGCCGGGGGTCGGTGGACGGGGTGAAGTCGCCGAAGGCGACCCGGACCTTCCGCAGCAGGCGGAACTCCTCCTCGCACTGGCGCTCGGTCAGGCCCACGTCGGTGAGCACCTCGGCCCGCACCGCCTCGGTGGCCCGCAGCACGGCCCGGTGGCCGGCCGGGGTCAGGGTGGCGAACGAGCTGCGCCGGTCGTCGGGATTGGTGTCCCGCCGGATGAGGCCCTCGTCCTGCAGGCGCTTGATGGCGTTGGTGACGCTGGCCGGGTGGACCTGGAGGCGGGCCGAGAGCTTGCCCATGGGGAGGCGCTGGGTCCGGGCGAAGAGCAGGAGCATCAGCGCCTCGTAGCGGGCGAAGCTGAGGTCGAGGGGGCGGAGGGTGCGCTCCAGGTCGTTCAGGTAGATCTGGCCGACCCGGAACACCGAGGCCACCACCTCGACCCCCAGGCCGGCGTCGGACCAGCCGGCCCGGGCCCACTGCTCCCGGGCCTCGGCGATGGGGTCGAAGGGCAGCGGCTCCCGCCCCCAGCCCGGCCCGGCACCCGGCGGGGCCAGGCGGCGGCCGGGCACGACGAAGTCCCCGGCGTGGAGGCGCTGGCGGCGGAGCAGGACCGAGAGCCGGGCCGCCTCCCGCTCGGTCAGGGGCACCGGGTCGAGCACCTGGCTCCGAAGGGCCTCGGTGGCGGCCAGGGCCACCCGGCGCCCCCGGGGGGTGAGGGCGGCGAGGGCGCTGCGGGCGTCGGCCGGGTGGGCCTCCCGCCGGACCAGGCCCTGGTCCTCCAGCCGGTTGACCACGTTGGTCACCGTGGCCGAGTGGACCTGGAGGCGCTGGGCCAGGGTGCCCATGGGCACCCGCCCCCGCCGCGAGAACAGGAGCAGCAGCAGGGCCTGGTAGCGGGCGAACCGGAGCTCGAAGGGGGCCAGCACGTCCTCCACCGCCACCAGGAACAGCTGCTGGACCCGCAGCACGGACCCGACCACGCCCATGCCGGGGGCGGCGTCGGGCCAGCCCGCCTCGGCCCACTGGCGCCGGCCCTCCTCGATCGGATCGAAGGGCATCGGGGGGGCGGCCGGCACCGCGCGACCCTACCGCTACGTAC
Organism: Acidimicrobiales bacterium; assembly: GCA_035630295.1. Lineage (NCBI taxonomy): Bacteria > Bacillati > Actinomycetota > Acidimicrobiia > Acidimicrobiales > Acidimicrobiales bacterium. The sequence goes on from DASQKY010000006.1 coordinate 24,084, forward strand.
CGTAGGGGCCGCTCGGGCTCTCCGAGGCGGTGCCGTCGGTCGGCCGGTGGCGGTCACGCAGGTCGAGCAGGCGGCGCACCTTGCCCTCGCCTCCGAGCCCGGTGTGGCGGGCCAGCTCCCCCGCCTCCACGATGTCCACGTCGAGCCGCACGCCCAGGTCCTCGGCCAGCTCGGCCTGGAGGTGGGAGCGCAGCGCGCCCTCGTCGACGTCCCGGGAGCGGCGCTCCACCCGGACCCGCAGCTCGTCCCGGCGGGAGCGACCGTTGTCGAGCCGGTGCACCACGCACAGGAACTGGCCGGTCGTCCGCCGGTCGCCGGCCACCGCGTCCTGGCAGGCCATGGGGTGGACGTTCTGGCCCCGGACCTTGATCATCTCGTCGCTGCGGCCCATGAACGTGGACAGGGTGGCGGTGGTGAGGCCGCAGGCGCACCGGGACCGGTCCGAGAGGGCCATGGTGTCGCGCAGGTTGTAGCGGATGATGGGCGGCACCCGGCGGTGGAGGCTGGTGGCCACCAGGTTCCCGGGGGCCCCGAGGGGCACGGGGTGGTCGGGGTCGTCGACGTCGACGACCTGGAGGCGGACGGTGTCCTCGTTGACGTGCCGGCCGGCCTGGTGGGCGCACTCGAAGGCCACCAGGCCGACCTCGTGGGCGCCGTAGTTGTCGAACACCGGTGCCCCCCAGGCCTGCTCCAGCCGGGCCCGGAGGTGGCCGTCGGCGTCGGCCCCCAGGAAGCTCATGAGGTAGCGGGTGGGCAGGCTGCGCAGGTCGAAGCCGATGTCCTCGGCCACGTCGGTGAGCCGGGCCAGGTAGTCGCCCATGGCGTACCAGCCGTCGGTGCCGTAGCTGGCGGCCAGCTCGAGCTGTCGGGTGCTGGGCGTGACCGCCCCGGACCCGGTGGTGACGGGCACCGCGCCCAGCCAGTGGTGGATGCCCACGTACGCCGACCAGGCGGCGTTGCCCAGGGCGTTGGTGAACGGGATCTGGATGACGTCACCGGGCCGCCCGCCCTGGGCCCACAGGGCCCGGGCCGTCTGGATGCCCTGCACCTCCCAGGCCACGGCGTCGAACATGGTGGCCCGGGGCAGGCCGGTGGTGCCGCCGCTGGTCTGGAGCTTGAGCGGGAGGTGGTCGGCCATGTCGTCGCGGCCGAAGGGGTGGTGGGAGCCGAAGGGTGGGGCCTCGGCCAGGGCCTCCTGCAGGTCGTCGCTGTCGAAGGTGGGCAGGGAGTCGATGTCGTCCAGGTCGGTGACGTCGCCGGGCTCGATGCCCGCCGCTGCCCACCGGCCCCGGTAGAACGGGACCGACCAGGCGTCGGCCACCCGGACCAGGGCCCGCTCCTCCTGCCGGGCCCGGACCTCGTCGTCGGAGGCCCGGCCGAACCCGTTGCCGTACATGGGTGGCGGTGGGTAGTCGGCGATGAGCTGGTCCCAGTCCACCGACCGCCAGTAGTACGGCACGCCCGCGCCGTTCCCACCGGGCCCCTGGGTGCCCGGGTCCCGCCCGTTCCGGCCGCCGTCGGCCCGCCATGTCTCCATCAGTCGCCCCCCGCGTGACGCTTGCCGCATCCTACCCCCTCACCCCGCATGGGGGTACCGGGCCGGCGCCGGCCGGCCGGCGCCCGGGGCCGGTGCGGAGGGAAGGGGCCGGGGGCCCCGTCGGTATCCTGGGCCCCCTCACCCCGGGAGCGCTCCATGACCACCCCCGACCTGCACCGACCGGCCCACCCGGTGCGGTTCGTCACCGCCGCCAGCCTGTTCGACGGCCACGACGCGTCGATCAACATCATGCGGCGGATCCTGCAGGCCCAGGGGGCCGAGGTCATCCACCTGGGCCACAACCGCTCGGTCGACGAGGTGGTCACCGCGGCGGTGCAGGAGGACGTGCAGGGCGTGGCCGTCAGCTCCTACCAGGGCGGCCACGTCGAGTACTTCCAGTACCTGGTGGACCTGCTGCGGGAGCGGGGCGCCGGCCACGTCAAGGTGTTCGGGGGCGGGGGCGGCGTCATCGTCAAGCCCGAGATCGACCACCTCCAGGCCTACGGCGTGAGCCGCATCTTCTCCCCCCACGACGGCCAGAGCCTGGGCCTGCCGGCCATGATCAACAGCCTGGTCCGGGCGTGCGACGTGGACCTGGCCGCCAGCCCGCCGGCCGACCTGGACGGCCTGCTGGCCGGCGACGGCGCCGCCCTGGCCCGCACCATCACCGCCCTGGAGGGCGGCACCCTGCCGGCCGCCCTGGTCGAGGAGCTCCGGGCCACGGCCGGGGCCCGCACCGTGCCGGTGGTGGGCATCACCGGCACCGGTGGCTCGGGCAAGTCCTCGCTGACCGATGAGCTGGTGCGCCGCTTCCGCCTCGACCACGAGGACAAGCTCCGCATCGCGGTGCTGGCCGTCGACCCCACCCGGCGCAAGGGGGGCGGCGCCCTTCTGGGCGACCGCATCCGCATGAACTCCATCGACCCGGCCACGGTGTTCTTCCGCTCGCTGGCCACCCGCACCCCCGGGGCGGTGGTGCCCGCCGCCCTCGACGACGTGGTGGCCGCGGCCAAGGCGTGGGGCGCCGACGTGGTCGTGGTGGAGACGCCCGGCATCGGCCAGGGTGACGCCGCCATCGTCGACCACGTGGACGTCTCGCTCTACGTCATGACCCCCGAGTTCGGGGCGGCCAGCCAGCTGGAGAAGATCGACATGCTCGACTTCGCCGACGTGGTGGCCATCAACAAGTTCGACCGCCGGGGCGGCGAGGACGCCCTGCGCGACGTGCGCCGCCAGGTGGTGCGGGCCACCGAGTCCTTCGGGTCGAGCCCCGAGGACATGCCCGTGTTCGGCACCGTGGCCAGCCGGTTCAACGACGACGGGGTCACCGCCCTCTACCAGGACCTGGCCCGCCGCCTGGCCGAGAAGGGCCTGGCCGTGCCGGCCGAGGGCGGCACCCTGCCCCGGGTCGAGGCCAAGGTCAGCACGGCGGACACCGCCATCGTGCCCCCGGCCCGGGCCCGCTACCTGGCCGAGGTGGCCGAGGCGGTGCGGGCCCACCACCAGCGGGTGGAGCAGCAGGCCGAGGTGGCCCGCCGCCGCCAACAGCTCGACGCGGTGCGGGCCCTGGTGGCCGAGGCCGGCGGCGACGAGGAGGCCGCGGCCCTGCCCGCCCTGGCCGCGGCGGCCGACGCCGAGCTGGACGCCGAGGCCCGGGCCCTGCTGGAGGGTTGGCCGGCCACGGTCGAGGCGTACTCCGGCGACGAGCACACCGTCCGGGTGCGCGACCGCGACATCACCACCGCCCTGACCCGTGAGTCGCTGTCGGGCTCACCCATCCGGCGGGTGGCCCTGCCCCGGGTCACCGACCACGGGGAGCTGCTGCGCTTCCTGATGGAGGAGAACCTGCCGGGCCGCTACCCGTTCACCGCCGGGGTGTTCCCGTTCAAGCGGGACGGCGAGCGGCCGGCCCGCATGTTCGCCGGCGAGGGCGACGCCTTCCGCACCAACCGGCGCTTCCACCTGCTGTCCGAGGGCCAGCCCGCCACCCGGCTGTCCACCGCCTTCGACTCGGTCACCCTGTACGGCTTCGATCCCGACCGGCGCCCCGACATCTACGGCAAGGTCGGCAACTCCGGGGTGTCGGTGGCCACCCTCGACGACATGAAGGTGCTCTTCGACGGGTTCGACCTGTGCGACCCGTCCACCTCGGTGTCCATGACCATCAACGGCCCGGCCCCCACCATCCTGGCCATGTTCCTGACCACCGCCGTCGACCAGCGCCTGGACGCCTTCGCCGCCGAGCACGGCCGGGCGCCCACCGCCGAGGAGGCGGCCGAGGTGCGGGCCTTCGTGCTGTCCACCGTGCGGGGCACGGTGCAGGCCGACATCCTCAAGGAGGACCAGGGCCAGAACACCTGCATCTTCTCCACCGAGTTCGCCCTGGGGATGATGGCCGATGTCCAGGAGTGGTTCGTCGAGCAGAAGGTCCGCAACTTCTACAGCGTCTCCATCTCCGGCTACCACATCGCCGAAGCGGGGGCGAACCCCATCAGCCAGCTGGCCTTCACCCTGGCCAACGGGCTCACCTACGTCGAGGCCTACCTGGCCCGGGGCATGGACGTCGACGACTTCGCCCCCAACCTGTCGTTCTTCTTCTCCAACGGCATGGACCCCGAGTACACGGTGCTGGGCCGCGTCGCCCGCCGCGTCTGGGCGGTGGCCATGCGCGACCGCTACGGGGCCAACGAGCGCAGCCAGAAGCTCAAGTACCACGTGCAGACCTCGGGCCGCTCGCTCCACGCCCAGGAGATGGCCTTCAACGACATCCGCACCACCCTCCAGGCCCTCATCGCCATCTACGACAACTGCAACAGCCTCCACACCAACGCCTTCGACGAGGCCGTCACCACCCCCACGGCCGAGTCGGTGCGCCGGGCCCTGGCCATCCAGCTGGTCATCAACGAGGAGTGGGGCCTGGCCCTCAACGAGAACCCCAACCAGGGCTCGTTCGTCGTCGAGGAGCTGACCGAGCTGGTGGAGGCGGCGGTGCTGGCCGAGTTCGACCGCATCGCCGAGCGGGGCGGCGTGCTGGGGGCCATGGAGACCGGCTACCAACGGGGCCGCATCCAGGACGAGTCGCTGCTGTACGAGACCCGCAAGCACGACGGCACCCTGCCCATCATCGGGGTCAACACCTTCCTGCCGCCCGACGACCGGGCCGACGACGACACGGCCGCGGTCGAGCTCCAGCGCTCCACCGACGACGAGAAGGAGAGCCAGCTGGCCCGCCTGGCCGCCTTCCAGGAGCGCCATGCCTCCGAGCGCGACGCCGCCCTGGCCCGCCTGCGCGACGCGGCCCTGGCCGGTGACAACCTGTTCGCCGTGCTCATGGACGCGGTGCGGTGCTGCTCGCTGGGGGAGATCACCCACACGCTCTTCGAGGTCGGCGGGCGCTACCGCCGCCACGTCTGACCTCGATGGGCGACGCATCCGAGAGTGGGCCCGGCCTGGTCCTGCGGGGCCGGGTGGTGGCCACCGACCGGCCGCTGGTCATGGCCATCGTCAACGCCACCCCCGATTCCTTCTCCGACACGTCGCCGGCCGCCTCCGACGAGGCGCGGGTGGCCCACGCCCTGGCCGCCCTGGACGAGGGGGCCGACCTGGTGGACGTGGGCGGCCAGTCGGGCATCACCGGCGTGCCCGAGATCGCCGAGGAGGTCGAGATCGCCCGGGTCCTGCCCGTGGTGGCCGGCATCCTGGCCGCCCGGCCCGGGGCCCTGGTCTCGGTCGACACCTACCGCCCGGCCGTCACCGAGGCCGTGCTCGACGCCGGCGCCGCCCTGGTCAACGACGTGAGCTGCCTGCGCCACCCCGAGGTGGCCCGGGCCTGCGCCGCGGCCGGCGCCGGCCTGGTGGTGATGCACACCAAGGTGCCGCCCAAGCAGCGCTTCCAGGAGCCCGACGCCTACGGCGACGTGAGCGCCGAGGTGGCTGCGGTGCTGGCCGACCGCCTGGCCGTGGCCGCCGGCCTGGGCGTCGACCCGGCGGCCACCGTCGTCGACCCCGGCGTGGACTACGCCAAGACCCCGGCCCAGACCGTCGCCCTGCTGCGGGACCTGGCCCCGGTGCGGGCCCTGGGGCGGCCCGTCCTCTACGCCCTGTCCCGCAAGGACTTCGTGGGCGCCCTCACCGCCACCCGGCCCCGCGACCGGGGGGCCGGGACGCTGGCCGCCATCGGCCACGTGGGCCCGCAGCCGGGGGCCATCTTCCGGGTCCACGACGTGCGGGCCACCGTCGAGTACCTGACCGTGGCCCGGGCCCTGGCCGGCCAGGTCGAGGTGGCCCCGGGCCTGGTGCTGGCCGACGAGCTGCGCTGGCAGCGGGGCCGGCCCCCGACCGATGGGATGGCCGGTGAGGCCGGGGTGGTGGTGCCGCGGTCGCCGGTCGCCGCTGCGGACCGGGCCGTCGAAGCCGGAGGGTCCCGGTGACCGCTGGCCCCCCTCCGGTCCCGCACCCGGCCGCGGCGCTGACCGCGCTCGAGCTCGTCGATCGCAAGGGCACCACCACCGTGTCGGTGTGCCTGCCGGCCCGGGACGAGGCGGCCACCATCGGGCCCATCGTGGAGGCCATCCGACGCGAGGTGGTCGAGGCCGTGCCGTTGGTGGACGAGCTGATCGTGGTCGACGACCACTCGACCGACGCCACCGGGGCGGTGGCCGTGGACGCCGGGGCCAAGGTGGTGGCCGCGGCCGAGGTCCTGCCCGAGCTCGACGACCGGCGGGGCAAGGGCGAGGCCCTGTGGAAGTCCCTGGCCGCCTCCACCGGGGACGTGGTGGTGTGGCTGGACGCCGACCTGGTGGGGGTGGACGGGAGCTGGGTGAGCCGGCTGGTGGCCCCTCTGCTGGTCGATCCGGCGACGGCCCTGGTCAAGGGCTGGTACCGGCGCCCCACCGGGACCGATCCTCACGGCGGGGGCCGGGTGACCGAGCTGGTGGCCCGTCCCCTCATCTCGGCCCTCCACCCCGAGCTGGTGGGCGTGCGCCAACCCCTGGGGGGCGAGGTGGCCGGCCGTCGCTCGGTGCTGGAGGCCGTGGCCTTCGCTGGGGGCTACGGCGTGGACCTGGGCCTGCTGATCGACGTGGTCCGGGGCCACGGTGCCGACGCCGTGGCCCAGGTCGACCTGGGCGAGCGCCGCCACCGCCACCACCCCCTGGCCGCCCTGTCGGTGCAGGCCGCCGAGGTGCTGCACGTCGCCCTGCGGCGGGCCGGGCTCGGCGCCGGCGACGGCGCCGGCGCCGTGCTGCGCCGGGCCGGGTTGCCCGACACGGCCATCGAGGTCCGCGACCGCCCGCCCCTGGCCACCCTTCGCGCCCCCTGACCCCGCCGTCGTAGAGTCGCGCCACCACGATCGGGAGGAGGGCCCCATGGCCCTGAAGCACACGCTGGCCGACCTCGGCCTCAAGGGGATGAACGGTGCCCACCGGGCCGTCCTCAAGGTGTCGGGGGGCCGCCTGCTGACGGCGCCGTTCGGGATGCCCACCGTCGAGCTCCACACCACCGGCCGCAAGACCGGCCAGCGGCGCTCGACCCTGCTCACCGCCCCCATCCACGGCGACGACCGCATCGTGCTCATCGCCTCCAAGGGCGGCGACGACCGCCATCCCCTCTGGTACCGCAACCTGGTGGCCGAGCCCGACGTGGAGCTGACCATCGCCGGGAAGACCACGCCCTGGCGGGCCCGCACGGCCACCAAGGACGAGAAGGCCGAGCTGTGGCCCCAGGTGGTGGCGGCCTACAAGGGCTACGCCGGCTACCAGAAGCGCACCGAGCGCGACATCCCGGTGGTCATCTGCGAGCCCCGCTCCTGAGGCTCAGGCCTCGGGCGGCGGCTTGCGGGCCCGGGAGGGGGCGACCCGGGGCGGCTCGTTGGGCTGCTTGGGGTAGACGGGCGGCCACGGCGCGTCCATGAGGCCGGCGGCCATGTCCCGCTCGTGGAGGGCCAGGAGGGGCTCCAGCGTTTGGGGCCGGGTGTGCATCCCGGTCCACGGATCGCCGTCGGCGGCCACCCGGCGGGCCACCACCGGCATGGTGAACCGGTCGGGGTGGAAGCCGGGGTCGAGCTCGTCCCAGTGGAACGGGGTCGACACCTGGGCCCCGGGCCGGGCCCGCACGCACCACGCCCCGAACACGGTCTTGTGGGGGGCGTTCTGGTTGAAGTCCACGAACACCCGGCGGCCCCGCTCCTCCTTCCACCACGCCGCGGTGACCAGGTCGGGGTGGCGGCGCTCCAGCTCCCGGGCCAGGGCCACGGCCGCGGCCCGGACCTGGTAGCCGTCCCAGCGGGGCTCCAGCCGAAGGTAGATGTGGATGCCGCGGTTGCCGGTGGTCTTGGGCCAGCCGGCCAGGCCCAGCTCCTCCAGCAGGGCCCGCACCGCGTGGGCCGCCTCGCGCACCATGGCGAAGTCGACACCGGGGGTGGGGTCGAGGTCGATGCGGAGCTCGTCCGCGTGCTCCGGGTCGTCGGCCCGGGCCGGCCACACGTGGAAGCCCAGGCACCCCTTGTTGACGGCCCAGGCCACGTGGGCCAGGTCGGCGGCCACCAGGGCGTTGGACGTGGTGCCGTTGGGGGTGCTGACCTCGGTGGTCTGCAGCCAGGAGGTGGAGCCCCGATCGACCCGCTTCTGGAAGAACGACGACCCCTCGGCCCCGTCGGGGAACCGCTGGAGCAGCACCGGCCGGCCCCCCATGGCGGCCAGGAGCGGGCCCTCCACCGCCGAGTAGAAGTCGATGAGGTCGCCCTTGGTCTCTCCCCGCTCGGAGAAGAACACCTTGTCGAGGTTGGAGACGGCCAGCTCCCGGCCGGCCACCTCGATCGTGGTCTCGTCGTCCTTCGCCTTGCCCACGACCGGCGCGCACCTCCTGCTCCGCCGCGACCGCTGGCGACCCTAGCGCCGGGGTGGTGGGGCGCTGGCCGCTGGGTCACCACAGCTATGGGGCGGTGGAGATGGCCTCCACCAACTCGCCCACCTGGTCCTCGGGGCAGGCCCGGGCCAGGTCGGCCTGGCTGACCATGCCCACCAGCTCGGTGCCGTCGATCACCGGCAGCCGGCGCACGGCGTGGTCGGCCATGGTGCGCATGGCCTCCTCCAGGGAGTCGTCGGCCCCGATGGTCACCACCTCGTCCTGGTCGGCCAGCTCGCCCACGGTGGTGGAGGTGGGGTCGAGGCCCTGGGCCAGGACCTTCACCACCAGGTCCCGGTCGGTGACCATGCCCTCCAGCCGGCCCTCGGCGTTGCACACCGGCAGGGCGCCGACATCGCCGTCGGCCAGCTGTCGAGCGGCGTCGATGACCCGGTCCTCGGTGTTCAGGTGCTGGACGCCCTCGGTCATGATCTCGCGTGCCGTGGTCATGGGGTGTTCCTCTCGGTCCGGTACCGCCGGCGGGCGGGACCCACCGACGCTCACCGCGAGGTCACCGGACAAACATGTGGCCCGGCTCCGCCTTCCACCGGTCGTAGGCGGGCCGCAGGCACACGGCGCAGGGCCGGTAGCCGGCGGCCACGGCCGTGTCCTCGTCGGCGAAGAACACCCGGTCGGCCACGTAGCCGCCCCGGGCCAGGGCCCGCAGGGCCGACGGGCAGTCGAGCCGCCCGTAGATGCGGCTGCGGCGGTGGCCGCCCAGCGTCCCGGGTCGGGGGCTGTCGACGGGCTGGCCGTCGGGCCCGACCAGCCTCCAGGTCCGGGCGGTCACGAGGCGTCGTGGAACAGGAGGCCGAGGGTGTGGCGCCGCCCGGCGCGCACGGTGCTGACCCCGTGGCGCATGGGACCGGCCGACCAGCCCCGGGCCGTCCGCACCGGGCGGTCCCGGGTGGTGACCACCACGGCGTGGCCCTTGGGGATGGCGATGGTGGTGGCCCGGGACTGGGCCCGGGGTCGCTGCTCGACCACCACCAGCTCGCCGCCCTGGTGGTCGACCCCGGGCGTGTCGAGGCCGATGACCACCTGGAGGGGGAAGACGAGGTCGCCGTAGAGGTCGCGGTGCAGGGCGTTCCAGTCGCCGGGGCCGTAGCGCAGGAGCAGGGGGGTGGGCCGGGCCTGGCCCTCGGCGTGGCACCGCTCCAGCCACTCCTCCAGGTCGTCGGGCCAGGGCGCGGGCTGGCCCCGCCGGGCCGCCCACTCCCGGGCGATGGGCAGGAGGCAGGGCCAGAAGGCGGCCCGCAGCCGGGCCACGGTGTCGGGCAGCGGGTAGGCGAAGTAGCGGTACTGGCCCTGGCCGAAGCGGTGGCGGGCCATGTCGATGGTGGAGCGGAACCGGCCGTCCTCGTCGTAGAGGGCGACCATCGCGGCGCACGCCACGTCGTCGAGCACGGGCCCGGCCACAGCCACGCCGACGTCGTCGAGGTCGGCCCGCACCTCGCCCCAGCGCAGCGCGTCGACCGCCTCGGCCCGGGCCGGCGCCGTCGGGGTGGTCACGCCGCCGCCTCCATGGCCAGGAGGGCGACCTTGGTGTCGGTGCCCCCCAGGTACTGGCCGATGGTGCCGTCGCTGCGGACCACCCGGTGGCAGGGGACCACCACGGGCACGGGGTTGTGCGAGCAGGCGCTGCCCACGGCCCGGACCGCCCGGGCGTTGCCGGCCGCCGCGGCCAGGGCGGCGTAGCTGGTGGTGGTGCCGTAGGCGATGTCGGCCAACCGCTCGATGACGGCCCGCCGGAAGCCGCCGACCAGGCGGAGGTCGACGGGCACGTCGAAGCGGCGGCGCCGCCCGGCGAAGTACTCCTCCAGCTGCCGGGCCGCCTCGTCGGTGCCTCGGCCCGAGCGGAGGATGCGGGGGCTGACCAGCTGGGCCAGCGTGGCGAGGACGGTGTCGTGGCCCTCGACCTCGAAGGCCACCCTGACGACCCCCTCGGGGGTGGCGGCCACCAGGAGGGAGCCGTAGGGGCTGTCGGTGGTGCGGTAGGCCACGTCGAGGAGGCCCTCGTCCGCGGCGCCGGTGGTGAGCCGGTCGTGCAGGGCGGCGGCGGTGCCGGGGTCGGGGCCGGTGCCGGTGAGGGCGCGGGACAGGGCCGGCGGGAGCTGGGTGTCGGGGATCATGGTCTGGTTCCCTTCGGGTAGGTGGCACGGAGGTGGGCGATGCCGTCGGCGGCGTTGCGCCGGGCCGCGGCTTCACTGCTCTCGATCAGGGGGCCGACCTCGGCGTAGGGGAGGCCGGCCACGTGGTGGAGGACGACCGCGGCGCGCTGCTTGGGGGCCAGCGCGGCCAGGGCGGCCCGCAGGGCCTCGTCGGGCGGCTCGGGTATGCCCTCGGCCGACGCTCGCTCGGGCGGGTCACCGACGGGGGAGGGCGCCCGCCCGGCCCGCCGGATCTGGTCGATGGCCTTGCGGTGGGCGATGGTGACGAGCCAGGCCCGCACGTCGCTGCCGGGCCGGAGGTCCGGGTAGGCCCGCAGGGCCGACAGGAACGTCTCGGACCAGGCGTCGTCGGCGTCGGCCGGGGCCAGCAGGGCGCGGCACACCCGCCACACCACCGGCCCGTGCCGGCCCACGACCTCCTCGAACGGCTCCATCCTCACCCCCGGTCAACGCTCCGGCGCCCCGATGTGTGAGGTCTGGCGGGAGGAGCGCTGACCCTGGGCCGTGGCGGTGGCTGCGCCCTCCAGTGTGGCCCGGTCGTCACCGGCCCGGGGCCGCGGGGCGGGACGTGGGCGATCAGGTGGGGCGGTCACCCGTGCCGGGGAGGAGGGCCGGGCCGGGGTGTGAGTGGAGAGCCGAGGCTCAGGGCCTGAGGCTGGGCGGGCCCTCGGGGTCGTCGTGCTGGTGCTCGGGCTCACCGGGGGGGATGAGGCTCCAGTCGGTGCCGGCCACCCCGTCCTCGTCGTAGGTGGTGCCGTCCTCGTCGTAGGTGGTGCCGTCGCCCTCGCCCCCCTCGTCGGGTGGCGTCTCGGGATGGTCGGGATCGGTCATGCCCTCCCGCTCGCCCCCGGGGGCCGGTCCCAAACAGCCCGGCCCCCGGCTGGCGGCCCCCCACCGGGCCTCCCGGGGGCGGGACCGCGCTCTCGGCAACCCCTTCGACCGCTCGCGGGCCCCGTGTACGTTGGCCCGATGGCAGGGGGGTCGAAGGCGCTGCTGGTCACCGGCCCGGGTGGCAGTGGCAAGAGCACCCTGGCCCGGAGCGTCGCCGAACGGTTGGGCTGGGCCTACGTGAGCGAGGACGAGTACTGGGTCGAGAACGGCTGGGGCTCGGGCCTGAGGAGCCCCGAGCACGAACGCATCGTCCAGGAGCAGGTGGCCAGGGACCTGGTGGCCGCCCACGACGCCGGCCGTGGCGTCGCTCTCGAGTTCATCCTGTACAGCTTCCCGCCCAACCCGTTGACCGCCTACCAGGACGTGCTGTCGGGCCACGGGATCGCGTACGAGACGGTGGCGTTGAAGCCCACGGTCGACGAGGTCCTCCGGCGCATGCAGCAGCGAGGGCGACCGGGTGACGTCGATCTCGAACGACGCCGCCAGGATGCCGAGCTCCAGGTGATGATCCTGGAGTTGAGCGACATCGACCCCGACTGGATCATCGATCCGACCGGCCGGACGGTCGAGGACCTGTGCCAGGAGTGCGCGGCGAGGCTCGGCCAGGCCTGACCGGGCCGCATCCGGGAGGGCCTGGAGGACCGGCCGGTCACTCAGGGCTGGGCGACGGCGGAGACGACGCGGCGGTGGTCGTGGGTGTCACCGCGGAAGGTGCCGGCGCAGGTGATGAGGGTCAGGTGGGAGAGCCCGTCGGTCGAGGGCTGGGGGTGCATGCCGGCGACGGGGCCGGCGCCGTAGATGCGGTCGAGCACCTCGGGCCGGGCGGCCTCCTCGAGGGAGTACTCGGTCGTCTCGGTGACCACGAACCGGGTCCCGAGGCCGGTGCGCAGGTCCTGCACCACGATCGGGTCCCCGGGGACCATCTCGTCGAGGCGGGCGAAGATGCCCGGTCCGTAGCGGCTGCCGATGTGGCCGGCGATGAGGGCGGTGCTGGCCGCCCCCGGCACGGCGCTGCCGCGGTACCAGAAGGCCTGGCCCCAGACCGGGTCGTCCGCCCCGCCCGTGGGGGCGTCCATGATGTCGTTGGCGCCGAGGCCGACGCCGAGGACGTCGGCGTGGACGCCGATCGAGGGCAGCTCGAGGGCGATCGGTACCGCCACCGGCCCGGCCCGCAGGTCGAGGGCGGGGTCGACGAGGTCGGCGGGCACGGCGGCGGCGGGCGGCATCGACGAGACCGCAGTGGGCGGGATGTCGATCGGACGCTCGTCCCCCACCGTCGGTGGTTCGACGACGGCCACGGCCGGCGGGCCGCCCGGGTCGAGGGCGATGTGAGGAGCGGAGAGGAGCATCACGGCGACGACGATCGTCGTGGTCGACGCCGCCCCCCACGCCCTCCGCCCGACGAAGTGCCGGAGGGAGGTGACCACCTCAGCGCGGACGGGCAGTGGGGCGCTTGGTGCGATCCCTGGCGATCAGGGCCAGCCCGACGCACCCGGCGGCGCCGAAGGCGACCGTGGTGTCGCCCTCACGTCCACCGGGCCCGTCGAGGGCAGCCGGTGCGCCACCGGTCCGGGGCGGGCCGGAGACGCCGGGGACACCCGGTCCGGCCGGGACGTCCGGGCCCCGGCGGGCACTGGGTCCCGACGTGGTGCTGCCCCGGTACGTGCTGTCTCCGGGGCGGGTCGTGATGCTGCCGTCGGGGGTGGTGGAACCGGGGGCCGTGGTGCCGGTGAAGGGCACGCCCGAGCTGCCGCCCGTCGTGGTCGTGGTCGTCGTGGTGGTGGTCCCGCCGTCGGTCGTGGGGGCCTCGGTGGTGGGGCCCTCGGTCGTGGTGCCCTCGGTCGTGGTGCCCTCGGTCGTGGGGGCCTCGGTGGTCGTGGTCGTCGTGGTGGTGGTCTCGTCGTCGACGCAGGCCGAGGAGGTGAAGGTGTCGTCGATGAGGGTGACGGCGGCGGTGCGGGCCAGCGCTCGCCCGTGGACGGTGGCCCCGGAGAGCACCGAGACCGAGGCGAGGGCCATGATCGTGCCCTGGAACACCGAGCTGGTGCCGAGGGTCGCCGAGCTCCCGATCTGCCAGTAGACGTTGCAGGCGTCGGCGCCGTTGATGAGCGTCATGGTGCTGCCGGTGGCGGTGGTGAGCTCGGCGGCCTGGATGATGAACACCGGGTCGGTCAGGCCTTGGCCGTCGAAGGTGAGGTTGCCGCTGTTGAGCAGGGCGCCGCCGCCGGGGCCGGCGCTGACGCCGGGGATGAGGGTGACCCCGCTGAGCTGTGCCGTGATGTCGTTGTCGACCGATCGGGTGGCAGCGTTGACGTAGGCCGTGGTCAGGGCGGCCTGGGCCGAGGCGGCGACGGCGTCGTTGGCGTAGGTCGTCCAGGGAGCGAGGACCTGGCCGGGCGGGAACCCGACGATGGCGGTCCCGGGGGAGACGCCGAGGTCGCCATCCAGCGTGGTCGGACCGACGTTGGTCACGGTCTCGGCTCCGAGCACGGCGAAGCTGGAGGCGACACCGAGGGGGACGGTCGGGACGACGGCGGCGCTGGCCGTCCCAGCCGGGGTGAGGAGAGCGATGGCGGCGGCGACGAACGCCAGCACCGTGGCCCTCACGCGCCAGCGTCGCACGGTGAGGCCGGCGAGGATGACGACGGCGATGACGAGGGTTCCCACGATGAACATCGGGGCCTTCCTGCGGCCGGAGCCGAGGCGACACCGGACGGCGTCGCCGGTCCGGTAACGATCCTCCATCGGCCGAACATCCGTTCCGATGAGGGTTCGGCACGAGATCCCCCCGACGTCCCCGGCTTCGGTGCGCAGGTTCAGTCGGCGCGTCTCGGCCCGGCGGGCGAACCCTCGACCGTGTCGGTCGGTGACCGATGGCCCGTGTAGCGTCGGAGGGAGAGGTCGTGACTGGCGTCGTGAGGTGGATGCAACCACCGGGGAGCGACCTCGCAGCCGTGCCGAACGCCTGGGCCGTTCCACCAAAGGGAGCACCCCATGGCCGCTGGCACCTTGTTGAGCACCTACCTGGCGAGGTTCGACATCCCGACCGAGGCGATCTCGCCCGAGACGGTCGCCTTCGCCGTGGCCCTGGACGCGGTGGCGGCGGTCGAGCCAGCGGTGGCTGATGCGATGGTGCGCGAGCTGGCCGATGAACGACGCCACCTCAAGTTGATCGCCAGCGAGAACTTCGCCAGCCCGGCGGTGCTGTTGGCCATGGGGAGCTGGCTGAGCGACAAGTACGCGGAGGGCAGCCCGGGTCGGCGGTTCTACGCCGGTTGCGAGAACGTCGATGTCATCGAGGCCCGCGCCGGTGAGCTGGCTCGGGAGCTGTTCGGGGCGGATCACGCGTACGTGCAGCCCCACAGCGGCATCGACGCCAACCTGGTGGCCTTCTGGGCGGTGCTATCCCAGCGGGTGGAGTCACCGGCGTTGGAGCGTCTCGGCGCGGGGCACGTGAACGACCTGTCCGACGCGGATTGGGAGGCGTTGCGCCGCGAACTGGGTGACCAGACCTTGCTGGGCATGTCGCTCGAAGCCGGTGGCCACCTCACCCACGGCTTCCGTCCCAACGTGTCGGGCAAGCTGTTCCGGCACCGCTCCTACGGTGTCGACCCGCAGAGCTTCCTCATCGACTACGACGAGGTCCGCCGCCGGGCCCACGAGGAGCGGCCGTTGATCCTGATCGGCGGCTACAGCTCCTACCCCCGGCTGGTCGACTTCGCCGTCATGCGCGAGATCGCCGATGAAGTCGGCGCCACGCTCATGGTCGACATGGCCCACTTCGCGGGGCTCGTCGCCGGCCGGGTGCTGACCGGCGATCACGACCCGGTGTCCCACGCCCAGATCGTGACGACTACGACCCACAAGACCCTACGAGGCCCCCGAGGAGGCCTCGTGCTCTGCGACGCGGACCTCGCCGAGACGGTCGACCGGGGCTGCCCGCTGGTGCTCGGCGGCCCCCTGCCCCACGTCATGGCGGCCAAGGCCGTCGCCCTGTCCGAAGCATCCGAGCCGTCCTTCGCTGGCTACGCCGCGGCCGTGGTCGACAACGCTCGTACCCTGGCCGACGGGTTGATGGTCCGCGGCGTCCCGGTGGTCACCGGTGGCACCGACAACCACATCGTGCTCCTCGACGTCCGCCCCTACGGGCTCACCGGTCGTCAGGCCGAAGCAGCGCTGCGGTCCGCGGGCGTCACCATGAACCGCAACGTCGTCCCCGACGAGACCAACGGCGCCTGGTACACCAGCGGCCTCCGCCTCGGCACGCCCGCACTGACGACCCTGGGCATGGGTCCCGCCGAGATGACCGAGATCAGCGACATCATCGCAAGGGTCCTCCGCAGCACCCGACCAGGTGTCATCGCGTCCGGCAACCGCCAGGGCCAGCCGTCGCGCGTGCACTACCAGCACGACGCGGGCATCACCGACGAGGCCCGCACCCGGGTCGACGACCTCCTCACCCGTCACCCGCTCTACCCCGACATCGAGCTGTAGTCGGCACTGGCCAGTCGGTGTGCCACGACATGTCGAGGTCGACTCGACCGTCGCGGACCCGGCGTTGGGTGATGGCCTCGGCGGGCCGATCAGCGGAGCGTTGTGGGACATTGGTCCGTCACGCCCGCGCCGACCCAGATCGCCGAATCGGTCGAGCGCTCGGTCTGCGGTCTGGTTCGCACCACGAGGGTGTTGAGTAGGTGCGATCGGGGCGCCGATGAGAATGGCGCCGGCAGTCGTCTGAGCACGGTGCGGTGAACGCGCGGAGCGCATCAAGGGAGAGCAACGAGATGAGACCACTTCGATACTCGATCAACGTCACGCTCGACGGCTGCTGCCATCACGAGGCAGGGCTCCCCCCCGACGAGGAGTCGATGCGCTACTGGACCGCTGAGATGGAACGAGCCGATGCCCTGCTCTTCGGCCGGGTGACCTACGAGATGATGGAGTCGGCGTGGCGGCGGCCGGCCACCGGCTCGTGGCCTGACTGGATGGGTGAATGGGAGATCCCGTTCGCCGAGACGATCGACCGGGCGAAGAAGTACGTCGTGTCGAGCGCGCTGAGCGCGGTCGATTGGAATGCCGAGCTGGTGCGGGGCGACTTGGGGCAAGCGGTTCGGCGGCTCAAGCAGGAGCCAGGCGAGGGCCTGTGGGTGGGTGGCGTGACGCTCCCCCTGGCGTTGGCGGATCTGGGACTGATCGACGAGTACGAGTTCCTTGTGCATCCGGTCCTTGCCGGACACGGGCCGACGTTGCTCGCCGGTCTGCGTGAGCGCATCCAGCTCGAGCTCGTGGATCGCCACGAGTTCCGGTCGGGGGCGGTCGCCCGGCGATACCGGCCCACGCGAGCTCCCGCCTGACGGAGCTTGCCCGAGGGGCGTGCGGTCAAGCCGGTGCGTTGGTGCGCACCTCGGGCGCGACTCGGGGCGCTTGGTCGCCCGACTCCCAGCGCAGGAGGTCGCCGGGCTGGCAGTCGAGGACCGCGCACAGCGCGTCGAGGGTGCTGAACCGTACGGCCTTGGCCCGACCGTTCTTGAGCACGGCGAGGTTGGCGGGAGTGATCCCGACGCGCTGGGCGAGCTCACCCACGGACATCTTGCGCCTCGCCAGCATGACGTCGACGTCGACGACGATCGGCATCAGATGACCTCGTCGAGCTCGGCTCGCAGATCGTGCGCTTCGACGTCGCGCGAGATCGCCTGCGCGAGCACCGTCCGGAGCACGAGCACGACGAGCCCGATCCCCGCCGCGACGAGCGCACCACCGCAGACGAGCAGCACCATGCCCGGCGGGACGGCATCGCCC
>DASQKY010000007.1 GCA_035630295.1 Acidimicrobiales bacterium
ACGGCGCGTGCGGACGCGACGGAGCTCACGGGCGAGCGCATCGTCGATGCGATGCTCGAGCGACTGCGGACGACTCCGTATGAGCGGGTGCGCATCGACGACATCGCCTCTGACGCCGGAGTGACCGCTCAGACCGTCATCCGCCGCTTCGGGGGGAAGCCCACGCTCATGACGACGACGGTGGAGCGCGAACTGGGCCGTATCGCCGCCACCCGTGAGGCAGCGGCACGGTCGACACCGGGCGAGACGGTGCGCGCCCTGGTGGAGCACTACGAGCGGTACGGGCTCCTGATCCTCAAGACGTACGCCGAGGCGCCGCTCGTGCCGGGGCTGCCCGAGATCGTGGCGCGGGGTCGCGCATACCACGTCGACTGGTGCCGCCGGGCCTTCGCGGAGCACGTCGCTCCCGGGTCGGACGAGCCGACCCGGGAGCGACGCCTTGCTCAGATCGTTGCCGTGTGCGATGCGACCACCTGGCGCATCCTGCGCTTCGACGGCGGTCTCGACCCCGAGTCGACGGAGCAGGCGATCATCGAACTGCTGACGCCGCTGCTCCGTTGACCTCGGGTGATCGCCCGCCTAGACCGTGCTGCGACGGCGGGTGGTCGTGCGGTCGCGCGTGAGCAGCAGGCCGAGGGCGATCATGCCCACGCCGAGCACGAAGTGCAGCCAGTTGTCGGCGGTGTTCACCGGGACGAAGTTGGCCGGGTTGTCCCCCGCCACGAACATCCCGAAGATCCACAGCACGAGGTAGATCGCACCGCCCCATATCAGGAAATTGCGGGACGCCGCCGCGGTCCGTGCGACCGCGACGCCCGCGATGCCGAAGAGGAGGTGGACGATGTTGTGCAGGATCGACACCTGGAAGATGCCGAGCAGCTCCGCCTCGGACTCGTGGCCGGCGAAGGTGATGTCGCCCAGGTCGCTGGTGATGCCGGGCACGAAGCCCAGGACGCCCACGGCCAGGAAGGCGATGGCGACCACAGTGGCGAACCGGCGGGCCAGCGGGGCATCGACGGGACGGCCGCCGAGGTCGGCGACGCGGCCGCTCTCGGACGGGGCGGCGGCAGCAGGTCGGCGAGCAGCCATGGGATCTCCTCAAGGGTGGGACCTCCGTCTCACCACTGTGCGGAGCGTCAAACCGGTGGCTGCGCCGCCCGCGCCCACCACACGCTCTCCGGCCTCTCGGCTCAGGGGGCGGGGCGGAGGGGCTCGAGGACGAAGAACGTGGCCGGGATGCGCCGGCGACCCAGGGCGACGAAGGCGTGCCCCAGGAGGAGCGTGTGGTCGGCGTCGAGGGCGACGAGGTAGTCGCGCAGGCGGCCGGCCGGATCGAGGGCGGAGCGGGCGTGGGGGCCGTAGTCGAGCAGCAGGGCGTCCAGGTACCGGTTGTCGGTGGCCTCGGGGTCGACGGCGTCGACAGAGAAGAAGGCGAACGGCTTTGGCTCCGGGCCGTCGGCCGGGAGCCACCGGCCGGTGCGGGGGCCGCGCCGGACGCGCCGGTTGTAGCCGCCATCCCCGGTGAAGCCCTTGACGAAGCGATCGGCCCCCGCCAGCCGCAGCCCTCCGGCGGTGTTGACGCCACGGAGCTCCTGGCCCGCCAGCTTGGCCCGGTCGGGCGCCCGGCCGCGCCGCATCTCGGCCTGCAGGTCGCGGGCCGGAGACGTGGCCAGCTCCAGGAATCGGCGCGACGGCGGCGGCTCGTGGTGGGTCACCGGGCCCTCCCCAGGTCCTCGGCCAGGGCGGCCGCGCCGCGTCCGCTCAGGGCCATGATCGTCTCCATCGGGTTGGTGCCGACCGGCGACGGGAACAGGCTGGCGTCGAGCACGGAGAGGCCCACCGTGTCCCGCACGCGGCCGTCGGGGTCGCAGACGTGCCGCCCGGGGTCGCCGCCCATGGCCGCGGTCCCCATCAAGTGCACGGTCAGCAGGTCCAGGTCCCGGGGCCGGGGGTCGGGCAGGCCGCGCAGCTCGTCCATGCCCGTGACCACACGGTCCCCGGGGCCGAAGGGCAGGTGGACCCGCACGGCGCCCGCCGCGAACAGGGCCTCGGCCTGGAGTCGCACCGCCCGGGCGATCCGCGCCGCGTCGGCCGCGGTGACGTCATAGGTGGGGACAGGCCGGCCCCGCACCACCCGCACCCGGCCGCTGCTGCTGTCCTCCACCAGGACCCCGGCGGTGACCATCCTCGGGTAGTCCTCCATGGCCCGGCCCAGCGCGGCGCCGTCGAGGGCCAGCGATCGGGCCACCAGCGCCGGCGGCAGGTTGACCGCGGCCATGATCACCCCGTCGTCCTCGAACTCACGGACCTGGTACGCCTGGTGGACGCCCTTCCAGCCCTCGACCGGCTCGCTGAACACCGCCGTGACCTGGGCGCCCGGGTGGACCCAGAGCCCTCGGCCGATGCGGCCCGAGGGCGAGCGGACACCGGAGCGCACCAGCAGCGCCGGGGTGTGGATGGCCCCGCACGCCACCACCACCGCCGAGGCGTCGACGGTGAACGGCGCCGCTGGCCCGCCCCCCTCGGGCACCACCGTGCCCTCGACGCCCACGGCCCGCTTGCCCCGGAACCGGACCCGGTCGACCCGGCAGCCGGCGTACACCTCGGCCCCGAAGGCCATGGCCCGCGGCAGGTACGACACCAGCGTGGACTGCTTGGCCCCGGTCGGGCACCCGAACAGGCAGCGGTTGCACCCGGCGCAGTGCACCTGGGCGCGGCGGTTGTCGACCACCCGCCACCCCAGCCGCTGGGCCCCCTGGCGCAGCAGGTGCTGGTCGCGGCCGATCGAGGACGGGTCCTGGGGCGCCACCGAGAGGAGGCGCTCGACCCTGGCGAACCAGGGGTCCAGCGCCTCGGGGGTGAGGCCGGGCATCTCCTCGTCGCGCTGCCACCGGCGGAGCACCCGTTCCGGCGTCCGCCAGGCCATGGCCCCGTTGATCACCGTCGACCCCCCGACGCAGCGACCCTCGTTGTAGGTGATGGGTGGCCGACCCAGGGTCGTGGTGGCGCCGCCGTCCCGGTACAGCGCCCGCACCATGGCCATGTCGTCGCCGCTGAAGCTCTCCGTCGGCCGGTGGGGGCCCTCCTCCACGACGATCACCGACAGCCCGTCCTCGGCCAGCTCGGCGGCGGCCACCGCGCCACCGGCGCCGGAGCCGACGACGACCACGTCGCAGCCCCGCCGCTCCCCCACCAGGGCCCGTCCGTCGTGGATGGCGCCCATCAACCCTCCCGCGGCGGCCGGGGGGCGCGGGCCAGCACCACGGCCCGATGGTCCTCGATGGCGGTGGCCCAGCGAGCGGCCCGGGGGCCGGCGACCTCGGCGGTCCAGGCGTCGGGGTCGTAGCCGAGGCGGGCCTTGACCTCCGGTTGGTCGTAGTAGGCGAGGACCAGCACGTCTCGGACGGTGCGGCGCAGCGGTCCCCACCCCGACGGGCTGGCCCGGCGCGATCGCCGGCCCGGGGACGGCAGGCCGGCCAGGTCGATGGCGGCCAGCAGGGCCCCGCGGCTGGTGGGCGGCAGCGCCGCGGCCGTCACCTCCACCTGGTCCACGACCCGGTCGAGCACCTCGGGGCGGGCGACGTCCGGCGGGCAGGCCGTCACGGCCAGGCGGCGCAGGATGCCCCGGCGCCGGCCGGAGAGGACGTCCCGGCCCCGACCCATGACTGGCCCGGCCACGGCCCGCACCGTAGTGGCGCGGGGTGGGCCCGTGGGTGGTACGACCGGGGCGCAGAAAGTTCTTCGACACCGGTGTCGATCCGGCGCCGCGCCGTTCGACCTAGGGGTGAGAGGGTCCGGACGGCCCGCCACACAGGGAGATGAACCCATGAAGTACATGCTGATCATGCGGGCCACCGACGGGGCCTCCGCCGAGTTCCAGGACGTGGACTTCCAGGAGGTCGTGGACTCCATGGGCCGGTTCAACCACGAGCTGATCTCGGCCGGCGTCCTGGTCGCCGCCGAGGGCCTGGACGACGCGGCCCAGGGCGTCGTCGTCGACTACTCGTCGCAGCCCCCGGTGGTGACCGACGGGCCCTACGGTGAGACCAAGGAGCTGTTCGGCGGCTTCTGGATCCTCGACGTCGCATCCAAGGAGGAGGCGGTCGAGTGGGCCAAGCGGGCCCCCTTGGCCGGCCCCGGCCTGAAGACCGAGATCCGCCGGGTCGCCAGCATTGACGAGTTCCCGCAGGACAACGAGTGGGTCCAGAAGGAGCGGGCGTGGCGGGAGTCCACCGGCCAGCTGTGAGCGACGCCCGCCAGGCCGTGGCCACGGTGTGGCGGATCGAGTCGGCCCGCATCGTCGGGGCGCTGGCCCGCGACACCGGCGACTTCGCCCTGGCCGAGGACCTGGCCCAGGAGGCGCTGGCCGAGGCGCTGGTGAGCTGGCCCCGCGACGGCGTGCCCCGCCAGCCGGCCGGGTGGCTGATGACGGTGGGCCGCCGGCGGGCGATCGACGCCTTCCGGCGGCGCGCCGGGCGCGACGAGCGCTACGCCGCCCTCGCCCACGGCTTGGGCGAGGGCGGCACCGTGACGGGGGCAGCGGCCTCCCCCGACCCGGCGGCGGCGGGCGACCTCCTGTCCGACCCGGACCGGATCGACGACGACGTGCTGGCCCTGGTCTTCATCGCCTGCCACCCCCTGCTGGCCCCCGAGGCCCGGGTGGCGCTCACCCTGCGGGTCGTCGGGGGCCTGACCAGCGACGAGATCGCCCGGGCGTTCCTGGTGCCCACGGCGACGGTGCAGGCCCGGATCACCCGGGCCAAGAAGACGCTGTCGGCGGCCCGGGTCCCCTTCGAGGTGCCGCCGCCCGAGCAGCGTCAGGAGCGGTTGGGCTCCGTGCTCAGCGTGCTCTACGTCATCTTCACCGAGGGGTCGACGGCGACCTCCGGCGACGACCTGATCCGGCCCGACCTGGCCCACGAGGCGGTCCGGCTGGCCCGGGTCCTGGCCCGCCTGGTGCCCGACGAGCCGGAGGCGCAGGGCCTTCTGGCGCTGTTGGAGCTGACCGCGGCCCGGTTCCCGGCCCGCACCGGCCCCGACGGCGACCCGGTGTTGTTGGCCGACCAGGACCGGCGGCGGTGGGACCGGGCCGCCATCCGGCGGGGACGCGCCGCCCTGGCCCGGGCCGGGCAGGTGGGGCGGGGCCTGGGCGCCTACGGCCTCCAGGCCGCCATCGCCGAGGGCCACGCCGTGGCCGCCTCGGTCGAGGCCACCGACTGGGAGCGGATCGTCGTGCTCTACGAGGCCCTCGGGCGGCTGGCCCCCTCCCCCGTCGTCGAGCTGAACCGGGCGGTGGCGCTCTCGATGGCCCAGGGGCCGGCCGCCGCCCTCCGGGTCGTCGACGACCTGGTCGCCTCGGAGCAGCTCGCCCGTTCCCACCTGGTGCCGAGCGTGCGGGGCGAGCTGCTGGCCCGACTGGGCCGGGTCGAGGAGGCCAGGTCGGAGCTGGAGCGGGCCGTCGACCTCTGCGGCAACGCCCGTGAACGCGGCCTGCTCGACCGCAAGCGCCGCGACCTCGGCTGAGGCCAGTCGGCCCCTCTCGTCGTCCACCCGGGTAGCCCTCTTCGTTGGCCGGCGCCCGGCCACGAGGTGGGTGTCCACGGTCAGGGTGGGGCGGGGAAGGGCCCTGAAGGTGAGGGATCCCCCTTGGCATGGACGGGGGGGACGCGAAACTCGCCGGCCATGCACCCGACGGTCGAGCGAGCGGTCGAGCGGTACCTGGCCCAGGTAGACCGTCTGTTGCCGGGGCTGGTCACTGGCTTCTACGTGGTTGGTTCGACGGCGTACGACGCCTACCGGGACGGACGCAGCGACATCGATTTCGTGGCCGTGGTGGACGACGACCTCACCCCGGCCCAGCTGCGCCGCCTGCGCATCCAGCACCAGCAGAGCGGGATGCACACGGCGCTGTCGGCGTTAGGCCGGCGCCGGTCCCCGACCACGGGCACGTGCAACGGCGTCTTCATCCGATCCACCGACCTGTCTCAGCCCGTGAGCGCGATCACACCGGTGGCTCACCACGTCGGCGTGTCCTTCGGCACGGGCCCGGCGGGGTCCGACGTCAGCCCCGTGGCCTGGAAGACCCTCGCCGAACGGGGCATACCCGTGCGCGGGCCCGACCCGTCCACCCTGGGGTTGGACCCCCAGCTCGAGCTGCTGCGCTCCTGGAACCACGGCAACCTGGAGAGCTACTGGCGGCCGTGGGCCGGGCGGGTCCACCGTTCTCCCCGCCGGTGGTTCACCGGCCGGCCGCGTTACTGGACGGCCTGGGGAACGCTGGGCCCGCCCCGCCTCCACTGCACCATGGCGACCGGTGAGGTCGTGTCGAAGGAGGCCGCCGGCGAGTACGCCCTCGACGTCTTCCCGTCGAGGTGGCACCCCCTCATCATCGACGCCCTGGCCTACGTCCGGTCCCAACCCGACCAACTGCGGTGGTCACCGGCCCAGCGGGGCCGGCGAACGGCGGATTTCGTGGACGAGGTCATCGCTTCGGGGACCGACCTGCCCTGAGCCGGGCCGGGCGCGAAGTCTGGGCGGCCGTCATCTCGCAAAGGTCCGCGGGTTTCGGCCCGGGCGGAGGCCGAGTACGGCGTCAGCACCACGGGCCTCTAGCGACCTTCATCAGGACGTCGGTATCTCGGTGTCCGACCGCCAAGGGTGAGCCGCCCGGGTCGGCCCGGACAGACCGGGCCGCTCAGCACCCCTGCTACGGGACCAGGCAGGCGGTGCGTAGCTCTTCGTAGACGGGGAGGTTGCGCTCGACCAGGGCTGCGATCCGGGCGTCCTGGGGTGCCGGGGGGCTGCCGTCCGGGGGCGCCAGGAAGCCGCTGCTGCGGGAGGTGGCGCCGTACCAGTCGCGCCAGCGTTCCCATTCGGGCCGCATGCCCGACTCCCAGGTGAGTGCGTCGGGGGCGGCGGCAAGGCCCATGGTGTCGCACCAGGCCCCCACCACCGCCTCGGGCTCTCGGCACAGGTCGTGGCTGTCGATCACCAGCGGCTCGGTGCCGGCCGCCCGCAGCGTCTCGACGGCCCTGGACAGGGCCGTGAAGCCGGCCTCCTCGTCGGTCATGTCGGGCCAGATGCGCGCCATCGAGGGGATCGACCAGCGGGGGTCGCGGATCAGGAACGTGCTGTTCCATGCGCCCAGGAGGGCGTCGAGCGCGGGGCCCGGGTGGTAGGCCATGTCCTTGACGAAGACCGGCCCCGACGCGGCCAGCGCCTCGACCTCGGCGATGATGGCCGGCACGGTGGCGTCGGGCTCGGTCTCGGGGAACCGAGGGCTGCGGCGGTCGGGCCCGTGGTAGTAGACGGCGGAGAACGGCTCGTCGAGCACGGCGTGGTCGCCCCGCTCGATCATCATGCGCTCGAAGGCGGTGGACGCGCTGCGGGGCACCGCCCACAGGGCGCGCACCGGGTGGCGGTCCTCGGGTTCCGTCGGCCCCTGACCCATCGAGGTGGACTCTAGGCCGTCGCCGCTGGCGGGCGGGCGAGGCGGAGGCGGCGTCAGGTCAGGGACCGGCCGACGAAGGCGAGGGCGGCGGGCGTGATCCGGTCCCAGTAGCCGCGGGTGTGGTCGCCGGGGGTCCAGTCGGCCACCGCCGGCGCGGGGTCGAGGGCGCCGGCGAAGCGCTGGACCCGATCGAGCAGCGGATCGGCCGTGCCGCACCACAGCCCGATGTCGGTTCCCGCCAGGCGATCCCTGGCTCCCCAGACATCACGGGGGCGTCCGTCGTCGGTCGCCGCGGTGCCGTCGGGACCGTCGGGGACGGCGGGGCTGAAGGCGGCGACGGCGGCCAGCGAGCGGGTGGCGTCAGCCAGGTCGCTGTGTCGTCGCTCTTGGCACCGACCGCTTGAGCCACCCTCGTCGGCGCATCTCGCCAGAGGACGACGGGTCGAGGCCTGGGCCTGGGTCCGCGCCGGGCGGTCACGCCAGCAGCGACCGGTAGTAGGCGTAGGCGTCGCCGACGGTGAACACCTCGGGGGGGTTCGGCGGGAGCACGTCCACCTCGGCCATCTCCTCCACGAAGACGATCACCTGGAAGAACTGGATGGAGTCGAGGCCCCAATCGGCGAACAGGTCGTCGCCGACGCTCACCACCCCGGGTGGGTCGACCTCCAGCATCTCGGCCAGCTCCCGCCCGAACCCCTCGATCGTTTCGTGCGCCACCTCAGCTCCTTCCTGCGGGATGATCGGCGGTCGCCTCCGCGACGTCTCGGTACCATGCCGGCGGTGACATCCAGCGGGTCCGACGAGAGGGACACGACGACCACCTCCTCGGCGGTGGAGGTGTCCGCACCCTGGCTCCGCTCAGTGTGGGCCGGGGCGACCGGGGACGATCCGGGGCCCCTGGAGCCGGCCGACGAGCTGGCAGCCCTCGGCCTGTGGGGCGTCGACCGCGTGGTCGTGGTGGGCGCCGTCGAGACGGCCCTCGGCATCGAGCTCCCCGCCGACCTGGTCGCCGAGCTGCGTTCCGTGGGCGATCTCCTGCACTACGCCGGGACGCTGCGCGACCACCAGGCCTCTCCCCCACCCCCGGTCGAGGTCGCCCGGGAGCGCTGACGGGCAGGGGATCAACCAACGCGGCCCTCCCACGCCGTCTCGACTCCCGCCACGTCGCCTCTCCTGACCTCGTAGATGTCGACGTCGGCGAAGCGGGTGGCGTCTCGGCGGAGGTGGGCGGGGCGCCGGCCCACGCGGTGGACCGGGACGGACACGAGCGCCCCGCCCTCCGCGCCGTCGGATGCCACCTCGAAGGTGAGCTTGCGCACCGGGAAGCTCCGGAGGGCCAGGGCCACGAAGGCGGCGATGCCGTCCCCCGCCGCGGGGGAGGTGGGGTCGGCGAGCCATGACAGCGTGGCGTGGAGGTTGAAGAGGTCGAGGTCGTGCAGCGTGCACAGCGCGATGTCGCGCCCCCCGGCCACGACCACCTTCTGGATGGGGGCGTCGGCCCAGATGAGGCCGGCCCGGGCGGCCGGGCCGGGGGTGAGCCCGGGCGGCGGCCACCGGGTGGTCCCCACCCACTGGTCGAGCCAGCCCTGGAGGGCCCACACCTCGGCTTCGCCGCAGTCGCGCAGGCCGACGTCGTTCACGACGTGCCGCCGGCCCCGGCACGAGCGTTGCCGGTGACCTGCAGGGCGAGGTCCCGGTCCCAGTCGCGGGCGAACAGGGAGAAGAAGGCGACGTCCTCGACGCCGTGCTCGGTCACGGCGTGGGCGGCCAGGTGGCCCTCGTCCTCCAACCACCGGTGGGAGGAGCCCACGAAGCGGTCCACGCCGTGAGCCGGCACCTCGAGGGTCAGCTTGCGGTAGCCGTGACCGGCGATCAGGAGGTTGAGGAAGAGGACCAGCCCCTCCAATGGCCATCCGGCGCGCCACAGCTCCTCGCCGACGGCGATGCCGACGGCGACGGTGCCGGACCGCAGGTCCTCGTCGAGCCCCTGCACCAGGCCGACCGTCCGGTCGTCACCGCGGGCGACGAGGGCGTACTGGACCCGGGACGCCCCCCAGAGCTGCTCCTCCAGCTCATCGAGCGAGGGCAGGGCGCCCCGGAGGGGCCAGGCCCGCGGGTCTCCGGCGCCGAGCAGGGCGTGCAGCTCGGCCAGGCGCCGCCGGTCGAGGGGGCGCAGGGCGACGCGCCGACCGGCCAGCGGCTGCCCGAAGGCCAGCTCGGCTCCCGTCACGGCGACGCCTCCGGCGCCCACAGCTCGTGGACGAGCAGGTCGGACAGGACGCCGTCGTCGGTCCACTCCTGTTCCCGGAGCCGCAACGAGGGCGTGGCGCCGGGCAGGAGGGCGGCCACGTCCGCGTGCCCGTCGAGGGTGGCGAGGATCAGGCGGCGCAGCCCGCCGCTGGCGAAGACGTCGGCGGTGAACCGGGCCAGCGTGTCGCGCACGAGGGTGAGGTCGCCGGGGGCGGTGATCAGCTCCAGGTCGGCCGAGTGCGTCGGCTCGTGCACCTTCACGACCTGGAACAGGGCCAGGCCCGGCCTCCCGGGTGGGGCCGCCACGGCCTGGGTCGCCACCTGGTCGCGGAGCAGGCTCTCGACCAGGCCCGGTGACGGCGACAGGCCCCGGAGCGACCACCGCTGGGAACGGTGGCCGTTCGCCAGGGCGGCCACCATCCAGGGCCTGTCGTCGTCGGTGGGGGCGCGCAGGCCCAGGATGCTCATGGGTGTGGTCGCTCGTCGTCGGTCGGGTCGGGCATCCGGCGGGCTGGGGCGGCCGGGACCGCCGCCCGTCGAGGGCGGGCGGCGACCGGCGGGACCCGGGCCAGCTCTGTCAGTACCGCAGGTGGAACGCTTCGGGGGACGCTTGCGATTCGATCCGGAACTTGGTCCCGCTGGTGATGGCGCTCCCCGACATGTTCAAGTAGAACGCCTCGCAGACGGCGTGGGTCGGGCTGGTGAAGGTCACGCCTCCCTCCCCGATGTAGCGGAGGCGAGCCGACGCGCACGAGTCTTGGGTGGCGGCGTAGATGTAGTAGCACCCGGTGTAGGTGGACTTGAGCTGGGCCGCGGTCTCGGCGTACCAGTTCTGGCCGTCGTAGAAGTAGTCGGAGGTGACGGTGGCCTGGTACGCGCAGTCGTACTCGTCGGCGCCGGCCGGCGCCGGCGCGGTGAGGACCACCGCCGTCGAGGCGAGGGCCGCCGCCGCAGCGGCGACCCCGGCCAGCTTGGCCTTGGTCCCGGTCTTGCGGTCTGCGATCGCGGTGCTCATGGTGTCTCCTTGGTGTGGGGGGTGGGGGTGCAGAAGGGGTGTGAGGGCGCCGTGGGGTGCGGCTCAGCCCGGTTGGCGGCCGACGGCGGCCACGGTGACGGTGTCGTGGTCCCAGGCGACAGAGGGCCGGTAGCACCCGGCGCCCTCGTCGGTGACGTCGATCGTCGCCCCGGCGAGGAGGCCGTCGAGGTGGTCCTCGGCCCACGAACGGGCCGCCTCGAGGGTGGGGCACCCGTCGTCGGCGGGCACGGCCAGGATGCCCACCTCGGCGGCGCGGGCCTCGTTGAGGCGCACCAGGCCGTCGACGTCGAGGGGGCGGACCCCGGCGCCGAGCTCGGCGCAGGCCGGGCCGTCCAGGATCACCGACGGGCGGGGGAAGGCGTCGCCGCCGGGCCGGCAGAGCTCGGCGTCGTCCAGCCCGAGGTCGGTCCCCTGCGTCGCCTGGTCGAGACAGGCCTGGGCGAGGTGCCGGGCCGTCATGGCCTCCCCGAAGGCCGGTTCGAGGGCGTACGTGCCGATCACGACCGACCCGCGGGTGACGGGACCGGCCTCGGACAAGGGGGCGGCGTGCTCGGGCACCAGGCAGCGCACCAGCTCGGCGTCGAGGGAGGAGCGTCCCCCCTCGGCGAAGATCACCTCGTCGCCGAGGGCCTCGGTGACGGCGGCGGCGTCGGCCGCCCCGGGGCGGGGCAGAGAGAGACCCGGCCGGGACAACCGGTCGACGGCCCCGACCGGGGTCGAGGCGTCGTCGTCGGCGCGCACCCAGGTGAACGCACCAGCGGCGAGGACGGCGGCCACGACAGCCAAGCCGAGGGTCCCTGATCTCCCCATCGACCCTCTCCTCGCCTCGCGCCGCGGCCCGCCTCGCAACCCCGCCTGGGGCCCAAGTCAGCGACGGTAACGATGCGCACTCAACCTGTCAATCACCTACCAATCCCAATGGTTGGAGGGCTCCCAGGAGATCACATCGACCATGAGAAGTGGCGCCCCTCATACAACCGCGAGGAGTGCCAGTCGGACGATCTGGGGGGAGCCGCGACGTCGTGTGTGTGACACCGTGGTCGGTGGGACGATCGCTGCGATGGCCTGCCGACGAGGAATCGCGGGCCTCGCGACCTGGTTGCTCGTGGCCGCCGTCGGGACCACGACCGGTCTGCAACCATCCAAGTGGAACTACGCCGCCGACTCGTTCACAGCCGCATGACCCACACACGGCTCCCTTCCGCGGGCCGACAACTAGGTTGCGGCGGTGCGCGCCCGTTCCCCGGTCACCCGTGTCGAGGCCGGCCACCTCGTCGTGCGGACCGAGCTCGAGGCGGCCGACGGCACCCCGCTGGCGCCCCTCGAGGTGCGGGTGCCCATCGCCCAGGCCGACCTGCTCGACCCGACCGCGACCCCCGGCGTTGCCCCGCTGGTGATGCTGGCCGCAGTGCGGGGCGAGGATCTCCACGTCGAGGGCCCGGTCGATGCCCGGATGGCGACCGGCGCGCCCCAGATCATGGCCGCGCTGGCCGACTGGTGGGACCTCCCACCCCTCGCCGTGCGGGTCGACGACGTCTACGACACCCCGGCCGACGGCGACGCGGTCGGCCTCTTCTTCACCCGGGGCGTCGACTCGTGGTCGACCCTGCTCGACCTGCTGGACGAGCCGCCCGGCGACCGGGTGACGCACCTCGTGTCGGTGCGCCAGGCCTCGCCGATCACACAAGCCGTCCAGGCCGAGATCGTCGCTGGCCACCGCCTCGTCGCCGCCGAGCTGGGGCTGGAGGTGGTCGAGGTGGAGTCCTCGGCTCAGGCCCTGCTCAGCACCCACCGCCGCGGGATCGACACCGCGGCGCCGGCCCTCACCGGTGCCGGCCTCCAGGTCGCCGGGCGGATGCACCGCCTGATGCTGACCGCCGGTCACCCGGGCCACGTCCACACGAGCACCGGGGTCGACTCGGCCCTGATCGGCCCGCTGCGAACCGGCCGGACCGAGGTCGTCGCCGGCAACCCGGAGAGGACCCGAGGCCAGCGCGTCGCCCACCTGCTCGACTCGCCGCTGGCCCGGCGGTCGCTCCAGGTGTGCGGGACCGAGGGCACGGCGGGAAGCTGCGGGCGCTGCGGCCCGTGCCTGATCACCATGGCCGAGCTGGCCATCGCCGGTGACCCCGACCCCGCCGCGGGGTTTGCCGCCCCCATCGATCCCGAACACGTCCGCCAGATGGCCCTCGGTCCCGAGATGGGGCCGTTCATGGCCCCGATCATCGAGGGCCTGCCCCCCGCCTACGAGGAGCTGCGCCGGGCCTGGTCCGACGCCTGGGATCGGGCCAACGACGTGGCCCCCCGGCCCCGCTGGGGCGAGGGTGCCCCGCCCACCCTCGCCGGGGCCTCGTTGCCCCAGCGGGTCGCCGTCGCCCTGCGGGCCACCACCGGCCAGCCCGTCGCCCCGGCGCCGGCACCGCTCGGGTGGCGTGAGGGGGCCGTCGCCCTGCGTCCCGCGCTCGACCTCCACGACGAGATCCGGGCCCTGGCCGACGCCGCCCCCGGCCGGCCCCACGCGTGGGCGGTCGTCGAGCACCACATCCGCGACGGCGCCCGCGACGGCCACCAGGCCGACCTGGCCCTCGCCCTGGCCGGCCACCACGGTCCCGGCCCCACCTACCTGCCCGGGATCCTGTGGGCTCATCTCGACCCGCCGGTGCTCGATGCCGTCGCCGTGCGGACGTTGCTACGCACGGCCCGGACCCGGCTGTGGTGGCGGGCCGAGGGTGACCTCGAGCCGCTGCGGGTCCTCGAGGCGATCGAGCAGGGCTGCCTGCCGCTGCAGGTGATGCCCGCCGCCGCCGCCCTGGACCTGGCCCGTGACCTGCCGCCAGCCCTCGTGCCGCTCGTGGTGTCCGACGAGGCCCTGGCCGGCCTCGACCTGAACCCCGCCGCCGTCGCCAGCCGCCTGGGCCCCGTCGTCGACCACCTCCTGTCGGGCTCGGCCGAGCACGATCTCCTCACCGGTGCCCACGCATGATCCGGGCCGGCCGATGACCGACGAGCCGCCGACCCCCGAGCCGACCCCCGAGCCGGCGGCCGGCGGCGTCGAGCGGGCCCGGGGCTTCGTGGCCCGGGCCCGGCGGGCACCCGGCGCGGTCGACGACCTGGCCCGGTCCGTCGAGGCCATCGGCTCCCAGCTGGCCGAGGTGCGCACCGCCCTGGCCCGGGTCGAGCAGCTCGGCTGGGACGGCCGCCTCGACACCCGCGGCGGCGTCGAGGCCGTGGGCGGCGAGTTGCACCGGCTGCGCGACCACGTCGATGCCGTGGGCCAGCAGGTCGCCGCCCTCGACGGCACCGTCGTCGCCCACGCCGCGGCCGTCCGCCGCACGGTTCAGGCGCCGGCACGCGCCGCCGCGGCCGCCGCCCTCCGCGAGCGGCTGGGCCCCGCCCCCGATCTCCGGCCCGGCCTGTCGGTCTTCACCCTGTGCTGGAACCACGGGGCGCTGCTGGCGACCTCGGTGCGCAGTGCCCAATCCGTCCTCGACCTCCTGCCGCCCGAGGAGCAGGGCGAGATCCTCGTCCTCGACGACGCCTCCACCGACGCCACCCCCGCCGTCGCCGCCGCCCTGACCGCCGAGGACCCCCGCATCCGGGTGATCCGGGCCGACGAGAACCTGGGCCTGGGCCACGCCCGCAACACCCTCCTGCACGCCGCCCGCACCCGCCACGCCCTCCAGCTCGACGCCGACGACGTCGCCGTCGCCGCCGGTGTGATCGATCTCTACCGCATGGCCGTCCGCACCGGCGCCAGCGTCACGTTCGGCACCATCGTCCAGACCGACGCCGACGGCGCCGCCCTCGGCACGGTGTCGAACGAGCCGCCCACCGCCGCCTTCTTCCGCTCCAACTACATCGGCACCATCGCCGTCAGCGACGTGGCCGCCTACCGGGAGATGGGCGGATGGCCCACCGACCCGCTGCTCGAGCACGTCGACGACTGGTCGTCGTTGCACCAGGTCATCACCGAGGGCCGGCTGGTGGCCTTCGTGCCCACCCTCGCCGCCGTGTACCGGGAGTGGCCGACCGGCTTCCACCACACCGTGCCCGACCCCCGCCTGGGCCAGGAGCGCATCGCCCGTGCCTTCGACCCCGTCGGCCGCCACCGCGGCGACGACGCCCTCGCGGGCGTGGCCGCGGTTGCCATCCACCCCTCCACCGGCCCGCTGTGGGCCACGCCCGAGGCCATCGCCCTCGACCCGACCCTCGCCCCGACCCCGCCCCCGCCGGTGCGGGTCCCGTCGCCCACCGCCCGCATCCTGCTCGTGGGCCCGGGCGGAGTGGCCAACCTGGGCGACGACGCCATCACCGTGCGCGCCGTCCACCGGGCCCGGGCCGCGTTCGGACCCGACGTCGCCCTCGACGTGATCACCGATGGCCCGCCCGTCCAGGCGTTCGGCGGCCGGGCCCGCTGGCTCCTGCCCCTGAACATGGCGATCCACGGTCTCACCGCCGACCAGCTCGGGGCCCTGCCGCCCGTCCTCGAGCACGCGCCCGAACGGGCCGGGGCCGACCAGGCCCGGTGGCGGCCGTTCGACCCCGCCGCCTACGACGCCGCCGTGTTCCTCGGCTGCGGGCTGTCGTCACGCTGGGCCGAGGGCACGATCGTCCCCCGGGCCCTCCTGGCGGCCGCCCTCCGCACTGCGAGGGTCCCCGTGGCCTACTCCGGCCAGGGGTATGTGATCGACGACGACGGTCGCGACCTGATGGCCGCCTTCCTGGGCGGCGCCGTCGCCCTCGGCTGCCGCGACGACGCATCGGCCGCCTTCGCCTCCAGCCTCCCCGGCGTCGACCCCCACGTCGTCACCGTCACCGGCGACGACGCACTGGGGCTGGCTCCGGCCGCCGACGCGCCGGCGCTCGCCGCCCTCGACCGGCCGACCCTGGCCGTCACGGTCCGCCGGGCCGACTACGTCGGTGCGCCCGAGGGCGACCCGGTCCGCCGGTGGGCCCTGGCCGCCGACGCGCTGGCCGCGGCACGGGGTTGGGATGTGCTCGGCGTGGCCCTCAACGCGCAGCCGCCCGAGCCCGAGATCGTCACCCTCGCCACCCTCCGGACCATGGTCCCGCTCCGGGCCCGCTGGCGCCTGGTGGAGTGCGGCTCGAACCCGGCCCGCCTGGTCGCCGCCGTGTCCGGCGCCGTCGCCGTGGCCACGCAGTCGTACCACGCCGCCCTGTTCGGGCTGGGCGCCGGGGTGCCGTCGGTGCTCGGGGCGGCCTCCGCCTACTACGAGGCCAAGGCGGTCGGTCTCGCCGGCCTGGCCGGGCTGCCGGAGGCGTTCGCCGTCACCGACCCCGACGACCTGCCCGGTGCCCTCGACGCCGTCACCGGCACCATGGCCGCTCGCCCCGCCCCCCTGGCCGAGGCGTCCCGGGCCGCCGACGCCTGGTGGTCGGCCCTCCCCGCCGCCCTGGGCGTGACGGTACGAGCAGCGGTGTGACCCGGTTGGCCTGACCGGCCGAGGCTCGTCGTCAGACCCGCTCGAGCACGACCACCTGCATCCCGCCGTGGAAGACGAGGGTCGGTCCTCGACGGAGCCGGGAGGCCGCCGGTTCCCGGGATCGGATGTCCAGGAACGTGGACCATCCGGTCGGCACCAACACGACCCACACCCTTTCGTGCTCCGCCATGCGGGCGCTGAGCTCGACGGGGCCCAGGACGGCATCGAGGCGCCGGACCTGGCCCAGGGGTCGGGGCGGGCTGAGGGCGACCAGGTCCACCCGGGGGCCGGACCGGCCGGTCCACGCCGCTTCGAACGGGGCCCGCAGGAGGTCGGGGTTGTCCTGCGGCCCGCCGATGGGGATGAAGACGAGGCCGTCACCGGGCTGGGCGTGGGACCCGATGTGGTCGGCCACCGCGTCCCAGTCCTCGAAGCGCTCGCCGGATCGGGGCACCCGGTCGAGGATCGGGACGCTGATGGCCGCCACCACGAGCAGGGCACCGAGGGCCCAACGTCCGGCGCGGCTCGGGCGCCGCGAGGTGTCGGGGCTGGACACCGGGAGGGAGGGCACGACCGCCCGCCACAGGGTGTGGAGACCGACGGCGATGAGGATGCCCAGGGCCGGGAGGGAGCCGGACACGTAGCGGCCGAGCAGGGAGGGCCGGACCACCGACAGGGCCACCAGGAGGACGGCGGGTGAGAACGCCCACCAGAGGGGGGCCACGGCCTTCCACCGGCTGACGGGGTCGGGGGCCGGGCGCCGCAGCAGCGCCACCGCTCCCACCCCGACCAGGACGCCCAGCCCGGCGCGGAGTGGCCACCGGCGGGCCAACAGGTGGGTGGCCAGGGCTTCGATCTGGGCCCGGTTGATCGGGAGGATCCAGTCACCGACGTTCTCGGCGTCGAGGGCGAGCAGCAGGAAGGCCAGCGTCGCCACACCGGCAACGACTGCCGGGACGAGGGTCACGAGCAGTCGCCGCCGGTGGCGGAGGTGGACGGCCACGCTGAGGACGAGCGGCGGCACCTGGAGGAGGAACAGGCCGTGGGACAGCTCGCCCGCCACCACCAGGGGCACCAGGGCGAGGCACCAGAGCCGGGTCGATCGTCGATCGTCCCGGGCGTCGGCCTCGACGGCGCGGGTGAGGCACGTCCAGCAGCTCACCGTCAGGGCCAGCACGAGGGCATAGGCGCGGGCGTTCTGGGCCAGGTTCAGCACGGCAGGCATGAGGGCGACGACCACCAGGGTGAGGTCGGCCTGGTTCGGTGGGAGGAGCCGGTGGACCAGCCTCGACAGGACGAGGATCACGACCAGGACCAGGGCCACCGACAGGCTGCGCAGGGCCAGGGCTGACGAGCCGACGACGGCCGTCCACCCGTTGAGCAGCACGTAGTAGAGGGCCATGGTCCCTCCGGTGTTCCTGATGGTGGAGACCAACTGGTTGGTGGCACCGAGAGAGAAGGCCTCGTCGATCCAGAGGGGCCGCCGGGTGATGCGCCAGGAGGAGGAGGCCAGCGCCAGCCCGAGGGCGGCGAGGGTCACGACGGCTCTCCGCTGGATCATCGGCCGACGAACCCCTTGGTGACCCACGGCGAGACGTGGATCACCAGGGTCACGGCCAGGGCCAGCACCGTCACCATCAGCAGCACTCGGGACCAGAGCGAACGGCGAGGCGCATCCGCCAATCTTGGTCGCTGGCTCGTCGATCGACGCCATGGTCCAGCCCTATGAGTCGTGCGACGTCGAGGCCTCCTCGACCAGCCGGGCGTAGAGCGCCTCGGCCGGGGCGAGGGCGCGGCTCCACTCGAAGGGCTGCACCCGCGCCCGGCCACTGGCGGCGAGCGCAGCCGATCGCTCCGGGTCGGCCAACAGGGCAACGGCGGCGTCGCCCAGGTCGGCGGGTTGGTGTGCCACGAGCCCGTCGTGGTCGGGGACGAAGCCCGAGCCCGCCATCCCGAAGGGGGTGCCCACGACCGGACGGGCTGCCCCCAGCGCCTCCAGCGCCTTGAGCCGGACCCCGCCGCCCTGCCACACGGGCACGACGACGAGCCGGGCCCTCGTCAGCTCGACGACGATGTCGTCGACGACACCGGGGGCCTCGGCCCGGGGGGCGTCGGCGATGGCCCGGGCCAACGACGCTTGGATGCCGCCGCCGACCACGCGGAGCCGGGCGCCGGGCCGCGCCTGGGCCACCCGGGGCCATCCCTCCCGGACGAAGCGCTCTATGCCGAGCGCGTTCGGCGCGTAGTCGAGCCGACCGGTGCAGAGCACCACCTCGTCGGCTGGGAGCGTGTCGGGGATGGCCAAGATCTCCCGGTCGATCCCGTTGGGGGCGACGACGATCGTCCCACCGAGCGCCTCGAGCTGCGCGGCATCGTCATCTCCGACGCAGAGCACCGCCGTCGCCGCTGGGACGACCGTGCGCTCGACCGTCCTCGACGCCAGGGACCGGTTCCAAGCCCGAGCCCACGCCACGCCCGGGCGGGAGGTCCGGGCGACCGATGCCAGGGCGGCGGAGTCGACGTTGTGCATGCTCAGGATCCACCGCTCGGTCGGGTACTGGCTGCGGTAGTACGCCGAACGCGGGTGCTCGGCCTGCACAAAGGCTGGCGGGTCGTGGTGCCAGTGCCGCAGGCGGGCGGCCAGATCCTTGTCGTAGGGGGTGGGCCGACGCCGGAGGTGCTGACGGAGGCGGTCGAGCGGTCCGGGATCGACCTCGAGGCTCAGGTCGACGTCCCACCCCCGCCCCCGCAGGGCGGCGGCCGACCTGTCTTCTTCGGCGTGGCCGGTCGCCAGCAGGTGGGGCCGGGCGCCAGCCCGCTCAGCGGCCTCGAGCAGGCGGAGCGTCCGCTTCCGCCCTCCCGAGGTGGCGGGGTACGGGAGCACGGGGCACACGACGAGCGCCCGCGGCGGCGTCGACGAGGATCCCGGCGCGACGTCCGTCACCATCTCCGCATCCGTCGGCGTCGAGCCATGCTGACCATGACGCGCCGGGTGATGCAGGGGCGGCCGGCTGTCACCGCGCCACCGTACCGAAACCCCTCCGGCGCCGACCGACGCCAGGACGCCCTCGGCGTCTCAGCGAGACTGGGCTGGTGGCCGTTCCTCTCGACCCGCCTGTCGCCTTCGCACCGCTGCTCCGCCTCGACCGGTTGCGGCTGCTCGACCTCTTGGCCGGCCTGGCGCCTGAGGAGTGGCGGCGCGACACGCCGTGCCCAGGCTGGACGGTGCTCGGCCTCGTCAGCCACCTCGTCGGTGTCGATCTGAGCGTGATCTCGTCGAACCGCGACCACCATCACGGCACTCCCGCACCCGCTGGCATCGATGAGGCCGGCTTCATCGACTGGCTCGACGACCTCCAGCGCGAGTGGGTGCATGCCGCCCGCCGCATCAGCCCCCAGCTGATGGTCCAGCTGCTCGCGTTCCTGGACGAGCATGTCGCCACGACGCTCGCGAGACAGGACCCTCGAGCTCGCACCGCGACGGTGTCGTGGGCCAGCGACGAGCCGCAACCGGTGTGGCTCGATCACGGACGCGAGCTGACCGAGCGCTGGATCCACCGCCAACAGCTTCACGAAGCCATCGGCCAGCCCAGCGACCTGCGCCCGGATCTGGTCGGCCCGGTGCTCGACACCCTGCGGTGGGCCTATCCCCATCGTCTTCGTCAAGTCGACCACCCGACCGGAACTGCGATGCTGGTCGAGGTGGACGGCGAGGGACAGCGGCACAGGTGGTGTCTTCTCCGCGACGAGCAGGAGTGGACCTTCGTCCCGCGCGTCATCGACCACCTCGATGCCGTCGTGACGATGTCGACTGAGCAGGCCTGGCGCCTGCTCTCCAACAACTACCGCGAGGATGCCCACGGACCGATCGGCATCCACGGCGACCCTCAGCTCGGCGCCGTCATCATGAACACCCGAGGGATCATCGGCCACCCGCAGTGACACGCCGACCCAGGCGAGGAGGAGCTGCGCCAACGCAAGGCATCCGACCACACGCGGTCGCGGCGGGACTTCGAGCGGAACACGAGCCTGCGACTGCACTTCCGACGGTGGTACGAGACGCTCAGTCGCCTCGATCCGACCCGAGTGATGTGGGAGCATCCGGCTGGCGGGCTGAGTGGCGACCTCCTCGCGGTGGGACGACGGACATCGAGGTCCGATCCCCGACTCTTCGATGACTCCCCCGCTACCTCCACGAGTCCCCCGTCTGCCGGCCAGTACTCGTGCACCTCCACTGCTCGGCTCCCTCGATCACCGATCGGGTCTCGGACGGTACCAAGTCCGCACCTAGCCGCAAGGCTGGCGCCGAGTCGCGCAGGAACTCCATGACCTCGTCCCTGGACCGGCCGCCGAGAACCTTGGTCCAGATCCTTGAACACGTCGTTGGTGTGGCCGACGCTCTGGTGGCGACCGCCGGGCAGGTACACCCCTCCCCGCCGCCCACGACCCGAACGGAACTCGCACCGCGACCCACGAGGGTGGGCTCACTCGCCGTGCCGTGCGGGGCATCCTCCGCAACGAGAAGTAGCTCGGCCGGGCGGGTTTAGGGGAAGCAGCGCGGTGTATGTCTTCACCACACTGCGTGAGCGGCCTCTCACATTCTGCGGGGCTGCGCGTTGGGAGGGCGCCCGGGCCAGGCAGGGGGCATGATCGCGATGTGGACAGGCAGGGAGAGCTGCGCGTGCGCCTCCTCGGCGGCCTGTCGGTCGAGGGACGGGCAGAGCGGGACCTCGGGAGCCGCAAGGGCCGAACCCTCCTCAAGGTGCTCGCCGTGGCCCGGGGCGCACCGGTGCCGATCGAGGGGCTGGCCGACGTCCTGTGGGGCGCCGACCTCCCGGCACGGCCGGCGGAGCAGGTCGGGGTGCTGGTCTCCCGCCTCCGCGCCGCGTTGGGGCCTGATCGACTCGTTCGCACCGACGGCGGCTACGCGCTGCGATGTGCCTGGCTCGACATCGAGGAGCTGGCGGTTCGGGTGAGCGACGCCGAGACCGCCCTGTCCGAGGGCCGCACGGCCGCGGCGCGGGCCGCGGCCGAAGCCGCCCTGGCCCTCGCCCGTGGACCGGTGTTGCCCGACGACGAGGGATCGTGGCTGGAGGCGGAGCGGGTCACCGCGTCGGCGTTGACGAGCCGGGCCCGCCTCATCGCGGCCGAGGGCGCGGCGCGAGCCGGTGAGCACGGTGCCGCCGGCGCGCTGGCGGAGGTCGCCCTGGCCCACGACCCCTACGACGAGCCGGCGCTGCGGGTCCTGATGCGTGCTCTGACGGCGGCCGGACGCTCGGCCTCGGCTCTCGCGGCGTACGGCCGGGTGCGGGCCCGGTTGGCCGAGGACCTGGGTGTGTCGCCCTCGGCCGAGACCGAATCTCTCCACGACGCCGTCCTCCTGCAGGGTGATCGGCCAGTGGACGCCTCGGCCCCGACGCCGCCTCCGATGGTGGGCCGCGATGCCGAGGTCGTGCGGCTGGACCGAGTCCTCGCCCGTGCCATCGGGGGCGGCGTCGGCGTGGCCCAGGTGATCGGTGCAGCGGGCATCGGCAAGAGCACGCTCGTGCGCGGGTGGGCCGCTCAGATCGACGATCCGAGCATCACCGTCCTCCGCGGGAGCTGCGACGCCCTCGGTCGCGATCTCCCCCTCCAACCGGTCATCGACGCCCTGGCCACGCATCTCGCCGGCCTAGGCGCCGACGCCGCGCACGCGGTGTTGGAAGCCGATGTCGACGTCCTGGGTCCCCTGCTCGGGTTCGACCGACCCCAACGTACCGAGGCCACCGCGCTGGTCGACGCCGACGCGGGGCGCCTGCAGCTCTTCACCGCCCTGCTCGGCGCCGCCGTTCGGACCGGCGGGGGCCAGCCGACGGTGCTGGTCGTGGAGGATCTCCACCTGGCCGGGCCGTCGACGGTCAGCTGGCTGGCGTTCGTGGCCCGGCGCCCCGGTGTGGCGTGCGTGGTGACGACGGCGCGCCCGGGCGGCGCCGAGCTCCCGGGGGCGGAGACGATCGCACTGGGCCCGGTCGATCGCGCCGCGGTGGCTGCGCTGGTGGGTGAGGCTCGGGCCGATGATCTCCACCGGCGCAGCGGCGGCCACCCCCTGCTCCTCGTCGCCCTGGCCGGCGCCCCGGAAGGGCAGCTCCCGGTGTCGATCGTCGACGCCGTGCACGAGTGGCTGGGTGGGATCCGCCCGGCGGTGCCGACGATCGAGGCCGCGGCGGTGCTGGGCACGGACGCCGACCTCGACCTGCTCGCGGACGTCCTCCGGGTTCCGGCGGTGACCATCCTCGAGCACCTCGATGCCGCTGCTGGTGCCGGCCTGCTGGTCGAGCGAGGGGCCGGCTACGCGTTCCGTCACGAGCTGGTGCGAGAGGCGCTCGATCGCTCCGTCGGCAGCGCCCACCGGGCCTTCGTGCACCGAGCGGCGGCCCGCTCGCTCCGGGACCGCCCCGGTGCCGATCCCCTCACCGTGGCGACCCATGCCCGCCAGGGCGGCGATCGCCACGCCGCCAGCGACGCCTTCGTCGCGGCCGCCGAGGTGGCAGCGGGCCGCTTCGATCTCGACACCGCCGAGGAGCACCTGGACGCGGCCGTCTCGCTCGTCGCCTCGGCCCGGGCCCTCACGGCGCGGGCCCGCTTGCGCATCGCTCGGCTCTCGCTCGACGACGCCGCCCGTGACGCGGAGGCCGCGCTCGCCGCGGGAGGCGGCGGGGACGCCCTGGAGGTGGCCGGGTGGGTCGCCTACTACCAGCGCCGGTACGGCGACGCCCGGCGCTTCGCCGACGAAGGCGTGGAGAGAGCCGATGATCCAGCGGTGCGGAGCAGCTGCCTCGCGCTCGGGGGCCGGGCCCGGCACGGAGCCGGCGACCTGGAGGGTGGGGTCGCCCGGCTGGAGGCCGCCGCCTCGAGCCCCGCCCCCCACCAGGTCCGGGGTGTGGCCGAGGTGTGGCTGGCCCAAGCCCGCCTGCACCAGGGCCGCCCGATCGACGCCCTGGACGCCGCCGGACTGGCCCTGGTCGACCCCGCGCACCTGGCCCACCCCTTCGCGGCACTGCACGGTCACTTCACCCGGGTGCTGGCCCTGGGTCAGATGGGACGGCCGGCGGATGCCCTGGCCGCGGCGGACGAGATGGACCGGGTCGTCGAACGGTCAGGGACGGTCGGCCTTCGGTTCCTCGGCCCTGCCGCCAACGCTCGGGCGTGGGTGCTCCGGTGGACCGGGCGCGCCCAGGAGGCCGACGATCGCAACCACGCTGCGGTCGAGGCGAGCCTCGACTCGGGAACGATGCTCGAAGCCGGGTACGCGGCTCTGCTCGACCTGGCCGACGGGCGCGTCCTCGTCGGCGACCTCCCCGGTGCAGCCGAGCTGGAGGTCCGTCTGCGGGTGGTCGACTCCTGGCAGGGGACGATGGCGTGGTGCCAGCGCCACCGTCTCGGGTGTCTCCGGGCCCGCCTGGCCCTCGCCGATCGTGACCACGACCGAGCCGCCGAGCTGGCCCTCGACGTGGCCCGTGACGCCATCGCCCGCGGCGCCCATCGCCACGCACTGCTGGCCCGGGCCCTCGCCGGCATGGCCGGTGGCGTGCCGGTCCAGGACCTCCAGGAGGTGGTCGACGGGTTGGCCGCGTGCGCCGGTCTCGACGGTTGGCGGGCCGTCGCCGAGCTGGCCACGGCCCACGACGTGGCGGACTGGCGAGTCGCCGCCGACGCCCGGGCTGCGGCACTCGTCGCCGCCAGCGACGACCCGGACGCGGCCCGGCGCCTCGTCGACACGGTGCTGTCCGGGACGTAGCCGGGCCGCCTTCGCGGGTCACAGGGAGCGGGCCCCCTCCCGCGCCGCCTCGACCCACCACTCCAGCTCAGTCGCCTGGTCAGGTCCCTCTCCCAGGGCCTTCTCCCACCCGAACTGCACGACGGCCCCGAGCAGGCAGAGGCCGAGCTGGCGCTCCCACCACCCGTCGGTCGCGATCCCGTGGCGTCCCAGGGCAGAGCGGAACGCGATCGCGGTCGACTCCTTGGTGTGGCCGTGAGGCAGGCGAGCCCGGTTGAGGGCCAGGTACCACGTCAGCTCGTGGGCCGCGGGCCCGGCCCCGGGGTAGGCCCAGTCGATCAGGGTCGTACGGCCGTCGGCGGCGGTGCCCAGGTTCCCGAGCTTCCAGTCGCCGTGGAGGAAGCACGTCGGCGTGGCCTGCACGGCCTCCGACAGGGGTCCGGCGTCGTGGCGGAGGTCGTCCACCACACGTGCGACGTCAGGTGGACAAGAGGTGGCGAATCGGAGCCAGCCCTCGGTCGCGATCCGGGGGACGGGCTCGGGGAAGCCCAATGCCGCCTCGCCGTCCATCTGGTCGGCTCCGAACCAGGCCCAGCGGAGGCGGTGCGGGAGGAGGCCGAAGTGGTCCTCCCATCCCCACGACCGGGCGCACAGCCCGGCGCAGTGGTCAAGGAAGGTGAGATGTTGGGCCTCGGGAATGGGCTCGTCGCCCGGCGGCACCAGCTCAGGTTCCAGGTCGCGCATGAGGAGTGCAGCCCCCCAGTCGTTGCGCCCCCAGGGCGCCGCGCCGAGGTGAGCGTGATCGATCAAGTCGGGGGCGAGGTCCATCAGGCCGGCGGCCCACACGCGGAGGGGCCGGCAACCGATGTCGCCCGAGACGCGCATGGTGAAGTCCGAGTCGGGGTGGACGTACTTCACCAGCCCCGGTTCGCCGTCGATCGACACCCGCTCGAAGGTGGCTCCGGAGCGGGCGTCGACCGGGCGGTGGTCGCCCAGCCTGGTCACGCCGTCGAGCAGCTCCTCCACCGAGGACGCGACGGGCCGCGGAGAGGCCGCCGGCGCCTTCCGGGGAGCGTCCTCCACACCGCTGATCATCACCCCTGCTCCGCCATCTGCGCCAGCAGCGCAGCATCCCAGCGGCCGCCGCAGAAGACCGTGTCCGAGACGATGCGACCGCTCTCGTCCAGCCTGAGCTGGTGGCAGTGGTGGGCAGCATGGGGGACGCCGTCCTCGACCCACGTGAGGAGGTAGGTCACGACCTCCCCGTCGGCGACGGGCGACCGATCCAGCTCCTCGAACCGGCCTGGCGCCGCGAACCACCGCCCGTACTCGGCGGTGATGGCCTCGGGCCCGTCCGCGCCCAGGCGCCACCCGGGCACGGTGGCATCCAGGTGGGCCCCGTTGGCGTAGAGGTCCGCCGG
The DNA here is from genome assembly GCA_035630295.1 of Acidimicrobiales bacterium. Lineage (NCBI taxonomy): Bacteria > Bacillati > Actinomycetota > Acidimicrobiia > Acidimicrobiales > Acidimicrobiales bacterium. The sequence continues at coordinate 25,358 of DASQKY010000007.1, forward strand.
GATGCCCTCACCACCGACGACCGCGTCGAGGAAGCGGTCCACGACCGAGGTGGAGGGAGTGGTTCTCGTGGTCATGGAGCCGATCGTCGCGACCCATCCTTGCAGACTCCCTGCAACGGGGATCCCGCCGTGCTGCAGCGCTCCTGCAACGACCGCATCGCAGGGTGCGCCGAAGACCCCGCACCCGAGGAGCAGCTATGGCCCCGACCACCCCGACCACCCCGACCGCCACGATCACGTCCACCGAACCGGACCCTGCCGACATGGAAGCGTTCGTCGGTCGGGTCGCCGGCGACCTGGCGGCGGTGGCCCACGCCGCCACCGTGGTCGTGGGCGACAAGCTCGGGCTCTACGGCGCACTGGCCACGCGAGAGGTGTGCACCGCAGCCGGCTTCGGGACGGTCCGCCGCGCCGCCGAGACCCCGTTCAACATGGTGCTCGAGGTCCGCCGCTGACGCCGGACCGTCGTGCCTTCGACGCTGACGCCGGCTTCGGCTTCGGCTTCGGCTTCGGCTTCGGCCGATTCTGCCCCGCCACGGCAGGTGGCCCCGGCACATATGCTCGAGTTGCTGATGACGACGCCAAGGCCGACCACACGGTCCTACCGAGGGTTACTAAATGCGGAGAAGGAACTTCGACCACAGTACAGCTCGGCACTCAGTCGAAGGCCCGCATGACCAAACAGTGATCGGACTTCGAACCCGTATCAACGGCCACCAATCCTAGCCCACTGCTAGGGTTTCCCGACTTGTTACCAAAGATGTAATCGATCCCTCGACCACCGCTATTATTTGAGTCACAGCCATACGTGGACTTTATGGTCCAGCGCTTACTGGTGCGGGCATTCGTTTCCCAATACTGAGAATAAAAGGTGTCAAGGGCGGTGCGCCACGACCGAGCGTTGTAGTCACCAGCAAGATAAGTGCGTGGCCCGTCACTACCATAAGCGCTACCGACCCAGATCGTCTCCGCCAATTGCGTTTCGTTCGCTGACGGTAAGCTGCTGTACGGTGAAAGGTGAGCGGAGCAACCCGTGGAAATCGAAAATATGAATGCGACCTTCACACACAAGAGAGCCCTGCCAGGAGCGCTATCGGGAGACGTTGAGAACCTCCAAAAGTCTACATCAACGAAGCTCAGATTCTCGGGGTAGAACACGGCGTTGTAATATTGAGTATCCGAAGTGTTACCGCAATCCGGCCGTGCTGCGCCTCCGTTGTACACCATTGCGTAAGCAGCTTCATAATCAGTGTTCGCCGCGATTCTGAGAACCTGAGGTTCGCAGACCTCATTCAGCGTGCCAAACGTCGGGGGCATAAAAGTTAAGTAGTTGGAAAACTCATCGGCCTGACTGTTGCGTGACACTCCTTGTGACAGAAATGCTCCATCGATGTTCCACTGGACCACCCCAGCAGCGGACGCTGGCTCGGCCGGAAGGAAGGCTCCTACAGCGAACGAAGCCAAGGCCACGACGACAAGGGCAAGCTTCTTCGTCATGGTGCGATCTCCTGAACTCGGACTACTTCTCAAGCCGGGGAACGCCACCGTCCACGACCAGCACCGAACGTCCGATTCCAGCAATCGGCGTTGAGCCCTCAGGTAACGGAACGGTCTCCGCCTCCGCGCCCAGCCCGCCCTCAAGACGAACCAGGTCCTCGGTGCCCATCTGCGGCAACAGCAGGCCATCAGTTGACCGCAACAGCTCCATGAACCGAGAACCCCTCGGGTCCTCACGAGTCGACCAGCCGCCGTCGGGGCCATCGGGCGAATAGCCAATGATTGCGCCGGCCCGCCCGCCGGTGAGCACAAAGGCCACGACGCCCTGTTCGGGCGCACACGAGATCGACGTCGCCCCGGCCACCACCGAGAGCTGCGGGGCATCGTCGTCCGGTTCGCCCCATCTGTTCGCGGCCGGGTCATAGATGCTGACCGCCAGATGCAAGGTCGCGTCGACCTCGTCGGAAGTGATGGTCGCCTCGCTCTCACCTTCTTCCGGCGCCGCCGGACGCTCGGTTCGATCGTCGATCGCGAGCAATCTTCCCTGTGCGGCACAACTCCATCCCGGGGCCTCGGCAATCCGTTCCCACTCCCTGCCGCCGTCGGTGCTCACCCAACCCTCGGCTGCACCACCGTCGGCGGCCTCAACCGTGTAGACGAGCGTGTCGTCCGCAAGGGCATACACCTGTTGGTCTCCCAGGAACCCGGCCGGCGCCGGTGCCTCCGCGGGCAAGGAGAGTTCGGTCCAGGTCAAGGTGGCCAAATCGAGATGGAGCAGAACCGGCTCGCCAGGTTCACACGCGAGTGAGCCGTCGTCCGCGCCCATCGTCCCGGAGTTGCAGCGCGTCCCGGCGACGTAGGCCCGGCCATCGCCAGCACTCCCGGCCAGATTGGCAACCGGTCCCCCCGGAACCGGCGCAGGGACCGCCACCGACCCGTCCTCGTGGACGACCGCGGCCTCGTCGAACACCGAGGCCAACTCATCGGACTCACCTATCTCCAGGCCTCCGACCACCAGGAGCCCGGCGTCCGTCGGCAACAAGAGGGCACGACTCGCCGGACCCCCCAACACGTCGGCGAGGTAACTCGACTCGCTCACATCGGTCAGCACGGTCACCGACGTCGATTCCACCCGATCCGACTGCGCACCGCACGCCACTCCAAAACTCGCCAGCACCGCGACCCACGCCATTCCTCTCATGGCGGAAACCTACAACGCCGCGGCGCTCGGCCAGGGGCAGTGGGGACTGCCGCGCGGTGAGGTGACAGTAGTTGATCAGGCGGCGGTTGCCGTCTGTGAGGTCATGATCATCTCGTATTTGATCGGGGTCATGCGGCCAAGGCGGGCTTGACGTCCACGGCGGTGGTAGGTGCGTTCGATCCAGGTCACGATGGCGAGGCGTAGGTCGTCGCGGGTGGCCCGATAGCGCCGGTCCAAGACGTTGCGTTGAAGCAGGACGAAGAACGACTCCATGGCAGCGTTGTCGCCGGCGGAGCTGACCTGGCCTATCGAGCCGACCATGCGGTGTCGAGCTAGAGTTCGGTGGACCTCGCGAGCGCGAAATTAACCGGTTGAGTTCGCCTTGGGCTCCGCGGTCGGAATGGACGATGCAGCCGGCGACGTCATCGCCGCGTCGGGCGACGGCCATCTCGATGGCGGCGACTACGAGCCGGGCCTTCATCCGCTCATCGATCGCCCACCCGACGATCCGGTTCGAAAAACACGTCCTTGATCGCGCACAAGTAGACCTTGCCCTCCCGGGTGCGGTGCTCGGTGATGTCGGTGAGCACAACTCGTTGGGGGCGACGGCGGTGAACACTCGGCGGACCAGGTCGTCATGGGACGGCGTGCCCGGTCTGGAGGAGGCCTTGCGAGCCTTGGGCTTGCCGAACCCAGCGCCTGGCCGACATCGACCAGGCGACCCGCAACCTCGTCTCAGCGATCGAGGCCGGCACCGACCCGGCCGTGGTCCAGCCCGGCTCGCCGAGCTGAAATCGGAGCAGGAGGCCGCAGCACGGGATCTCATGGGCCCGAAGGCGCCGGACACCATCAGCGCCGAGGACATCGAACGCATCCTCGACGAGCTCGGCGGCCTGGAGCAGATCCTGCACGACGCCGAGCCGCACGAGAAGACCCAGGTCTACGCGTCCCTCGGCCTCGGGCTCCGCTACCAGCCGGACGAGAACCGGGCGGTGGCGACTGCCGATCTCGGCCGTGTCCTTAGTCGTGTCGGAGGACCGAGTGGGCCACTACCACCACGAGCAATCCCCAGGTCAGAGGCTCTATCGCTGTAGCAGTCGCCGAGCACCACTGCCAGCACTTGCGGGATGGCGACGGTCGCCGCCCCCTGGTCCCGGCCGAGAGACGGGCTCGGGCTGACACCCTCCGTCGGTGGGAACTGTCCCACCGGTGTCACGTTCCATGCCTTCTCCTCCACGAGGCGGCGGGCTCCGTGCGTCACTCAGCACGATAAGGGTGATGGGACTCGGTCCTCAGACAGCTTTGGGTCAATGCGACGAGGCCGCCGATCCAACTCCCCTGATTCGCGGAGAGCCACTGACAGGCCGACATTCGTCTACGGAAGTCGGCGGCAGCGCCCAGAAGCGGGTTGGTCGCTCCACCCGTGATCGATTGGACTGGCCCGGTGTCCGAACCGCAGACGCTGATCTCCGGCGTCATCGACATCTCGAACCACCTGTTCTCATTCCGCGACCGCGCCAGCGACCCCGACAGCGAGCTCGCCACCGCACTCGGGACGATCCTGGCGGTGGGTCAAGTCCTCGACGGCCGAAGCGGCGGCTTCGAAGCTGCCGTCGCAGCCTGCGATGCGGTCGAGAAGCTACTCAGCAGCCTGCTCGACGGGGCCGACGGGCTCCGGGCGTTCGCCGCGGTCCGCTCCGTGTCACCCGGCCTGTGGTTCAGGAACATCTACCAGCACGAAGCCGTGCGCGGCATCGCCGAGCTCGCCATCCACACGTGGTGCGACTTCGACGACGACCCGCCGGCCGCCTATGAGATGCCGGAGTTCAGGGCCGAGGAGCTCGACGACGTCGCCGACCTGCTCGCCGCAGCAGAGGCCTACGCCGCGCTCATGGTGGCGCGCCGGCGCGTCGCGAAAGGCCAGCTCGTCACGGTCCTTAGCACCCACCCGCTCGACCTAGACATCAGCGACAACACCGGCGGGATCGCCGACCTCATCGTCCTGCGCGACGAGCGGACCATCGCGAACTCGAACGTCCTCGCAGCGTTCTCCGGGATCCTCACGGGCGACGACCACCACCACGACCATCGCGTCGTCGCCGCCGAGTACTGGCCCCTCGAGGAGCTGGCCCCGTTGATCCACCCGCCGGACGGTGAGGTGAAGCTGGTCCCGTACGGCGACGGGACCGGATTCGGTTCTGGTTCACCGACCCCCGTGCCCTGGTGTTCCGCTCCGGCACCGTGGCCCACCTCTCCGAGCGCACCGCGCACCTGTCCGCTCTCGATGACGACCTCCTGGAGAAGCACGGCTTCGGGGCTGCCGACCTCGACGCGGTCCTCGAGTGCCTCTCGAAGCGGATGGCGGCCGACGGGAAGCCCCCGTCCACGTTGGAGCACCACGGCTTCGCCATCATCGACGCACCGACCGACGACGACCTGGCCCAGGCAGCCGCTAGTGCAGACGAGTCCCTCGGCAGGACCCTCACCGCCGACAGCCTTGACGCAGCGCTCCGGTTTCTCGACGCCGGGATCGACCCGACGCCACTCTCGCAGCCACCGCTTCAGCGGCCGCTGCGACGGATGGGTAGCCGCATCCTCTACGACGGCGCCCACCTCCAGACCTCCCCCGCGGCGCTGTGGGGCTCAGACGTCTCGAAGCCGGTCCAGCAGCGACTCGAGAAGGGCTTCGAGGCACTCGTGCACGCCGAGATCACACCCCTCGGCACCCAACCCTGGAACTCCGGCAAGCACCTCAAGCGACCCGACGGCACCGAGATCACCGACGTCGACGCCTCCGTCCAGATCGGCAACCTTCTCGTCGCCGTCGACTGCTATGGATCCACCTGGAACGCGGCGCTCGACGAGGGAACCTTCAACATCACCCGCAATCGGGCCGAGTGGATCATCGGCAAGCTGCGCGAGTGGCGGACCCAGTGGGACGACATCGTCACCAATTACGCGGACCTTCTCCCGGAGGGCGTCGCCGAGGTGCTGGCCGTCGTGGTGACTCCTGGGGCGGAGTGGATCGAGTCGCTCGACGCCGACCTGTGGCTCGAGCCCACCGTGCCGCGGATCTGCACCGTCGAAGAGCTCATCGGGCACCTCCGCGGCCGCCAACCGTGAGCTGCCTCCGCTGCGGGAAGCCGCTCGACGGAGCCCCGACCAACAACGAGCACGTCCTCGGCCGATGGCTCGCTCGCCGCACCGACAACACGCAGATGATCATCCGCGACTCGCGCCGCCAGTACGGAAAGCTGCAGATCCCCGTTCACACCGCCTGCAACTCGGAGATGCGCCGGCTCGAGACCGTCATGACCGCAGCGTTCGATGCCCAGACAACCGAGGCGCTCCTCGCCGTGCCCGCAGCGGACCTGGGCGCCTGGGCGTGCAAGGCCATGTACGGGCTGGTGGTGATCTCCGGTTCGCCTGAAGGAGTGACGGCCAACTCGACCGACGAAGAGGCCGGCGACTTCGTGTTCATCCGGGACCTGCTCATCAAGCTCCGCTCGATGTTCCGAGGGTTCTTCGACGGAGACGTTCCGACCGACGCCATCGCCGTCCGTGCCTACCGGACCCTTTGGGACCGCCAGGCACGCGACTTCACCTTCTGGTTGACCGACGAGAACGCCGGGACCCTGTTCGTGCAGCTCGACAGTGTCGCCGTGTTCGTGTCGGTGTTCGACAGCAACTACATCGACGCTCACGACGACCGGTACACACGAGCCGCCGACGCCCTCGAGCTCAACCCGCTGCAGATCTACGAGATCTACTGCCGCCACCTAGCGTTCCTCGAAGCACGGAGCACGGTGCGCCTCACCCGGCCCGTCCCCGAAGGCGACACCTTCGACCTCGTCTGCGAAGGCGTCTCGACACCGGCTCCACCAGACCCGTTCTACTACCGGTACCTGCTCTGGAAGAAGCTCTCCGTCGGCGGAGGGTTCAGCGAGGACCAGTTCGTTCCGGACACCTGGCTCCTTGATGCGATCGGCAGGCCACGGCACCTCCCGCTCGAAGCAACGCGGCGCGCCCGGAGCAGGCGCCTGCGCAGGCAGCGGTAGAGCCGGACACCGGACACCGGACACCCGACGACGCGGCAGTTCGTACGGCTGAGCGTCACGGCGGCGACGAGCCGATTGACGGACTGAGCGGTCGTCGCCGCCCGTGACGTCCCGATCAGGACTGCTGCGTACGGACAGCGCAGAGGCCCGATGGGTGTCACTGAGCTCGTCGGTCTCGGGGCCGATTCAGCGTGCTGGCGGTGGCCAACCCCCACTCGCCGCCTTCATAGGCGACAACGGGCCGGCTCTCAGCGGCAAGCATCGGCCCCGGCGCCCGAAACCGTGATGGGGGCTGGGAGCGACCGGACCGACGCCTACCGACGAAACCCCGGGACAGATCAGCTCTTAGAACGGCTCCTCGTCCATGGCGTTCTTCGACTGCTCCTCAGCCGGCTTCGCAGGAGGCCAAGGTCGGCCGCGGGAAATGTAGAACGGGCGCATCTTCTTCGTGGGCAGGGCTCCGCCGTACACCTGATCGTTGCTCCACCAGACCCCATCGAGACGCTCGAACTGAGCATCACTGAGATTCCCGAGCGATGCGATCCGGGCGGCCACAGCCTCCGCGTCGTAGTAGTTGCGTGCACGACCGAGAGCCTGGAGCAACCTGTCGATGACGACGTCGCCGAGGCCCGACTGCCTCACGACCCACTCGGCGATCTGATCTGCCACGCCACGGGGGGATCCTCCTTGGAGGCTTGGCCACTGCACATGGCTGGGAAAGCCCACCGGGTCCGCTCCCAGTCGCAGTGCGAAGAACGGAACCCTGCGTCCGAGAGCCCAGCCAACCTCTTGGTGGCACCATGCGCTCCCCGAGACTTCTTCGTGGATGAGCAGGACGAATGCTTCCATGGTTCGCAGGGCCTGTTCGATCTGCGCCTGCCAGGGCCGTTCGACCTCCATGGTGTGATGAGCCACGAATCCGTCGATGCCAAGGACCGCGAGGTGATCAGAGACCTCGGACACGAATGCCTTGTGCACCGCCGAGTGAGAGATGAAGAGCCGGACGTACTCTGGCTTCCATCCTGCGGCCTCGTCGAGCGGGCTGGATGCGTTGGCGAGCACCTCTTCATTCGAGACTCCTGCCGCCACGGCGTATAGCTCTATAAGCGACGACTCGTCGGCGACGGCCGCTATCACATCGGTCACCGACCGGCCGTCCCAGCCGTCTTCGACCATCGGCAGGTCGAATTCGGCGAAGAGCAGGTTGATCGCGTCCCATTCCCACCTGGGCTCACCCAGCGCCTTGACGATCGCATGGCGAAGTTGGAACCGCTCGGCCCTCGACATCGGCACGGCACCAAACTAGGGCCGTCGTGGGACGCGACCTGAACGTTCTGAATGTGCACCGACCCAGGGGAAGATCTCCGATCGAGCGGTCCGCCGCCCCTGGGGCGACGAACCGCCGACCCTCGCAGGTCACCTGTCGTCGTAGCCGCACCGCGCCAGGACATCCCGAGCCACGGCTCGTCGATGGAACACGCCACGCCACGGTCTGACCGACGAGTGCGCTAGCAACTTCCCTGTGGCTCGCGACGACTACCGGGTGGTGCGCACGCTTGCGCGACCGCCTCGTCCGGCGGTCGCCTTCGAGTACGGGTCGGATTGGCTTGAACCTGTGAGGGACTCACTTCGGTGGCTGTCAGCCCGTTGGGGCGGGGCAGGCGGCGTCCTCGTCCCCGTGCGAGACGAAAGACCGGTCGCATCTCGCTGGTTGCTCCAGCTCTTGCGCACGTTTGACCCCGATGCGGTCGTCCACAGGCCGATGTACCTGCGGGACCTGCCCGACCACGAGGTACGGCAGGCAGTTGAGGACATGAGCGACGCCGGGATGCTGCCCCTCTCGGCAGCCGAGGCCCGACACCGGCTCGGCGACCTCCCCCAGGGGCCCGATCTGCGAGAGCAGGTTGCGGAGACCTTCGGCAACTGGTGCGCCCCTCAGCACCCGTGGGATGAGGATGACGGCCGACCGATCTCTAACCCGCTCCTGTTTGAACACCACACCACCGAGCCGTTCACCCCGAACGTCTTCGTCACGGGCCCACAGGCTCGATCACTTGCCTTCGACCTCAGCGAGACTGACCCGTGGTTTGGCCTCATGGTGGCCACTCGTGCCGGCGTCTCGCCGCCCGACAGGACCGAAGCTCTGATTCGAGTTGCCGAAGCGGACCTTGCCGGGTTGGCTGAGTGGGCCATGACTGGGTCCATCCATCCCGGCGGGCTGCCGTGCGTTGACGCGCTCTTGCCGGCCGGCGCGCCTCCTGGTGCAGCTGACGAGATCTTCTCTGCGTTGCCCCTGGTCGCCACCAGGGCAGGCCTCGCCGACCTCAGCTACCGAACCGCTCGAGAAACAGTCGTGGTATCGATCGGCGACCACCCGGAGGACCATGCCCTCGGAATGCTCGCCGACCGTCTCGCCACTGTCGGGGCATGGGCGCCCACCCACCTGCTCACCGGGTCGGGTGTCGTAGGAGACGCGGTCCGGCGCGCTGTCGCAGCGACCCACTTCCGATCGCGAATGGGCGGTCGAACCCGGCGCCGCATCCTCACAAGCGCGAGTCTCACGGCGTCAGAGCTTCGAGAAGCACTGGATGGAATTGATCTCCCCGACGACGTGGAGTTCGTCTCTGCCGACGCGCTTGAGCTGACAGACCGCCGCTTCTTGGGGGATCCGGGCAGCGTGGCACGCCAGTCCTCCCACCCCGTGAGGGTCTCAGGAGGGCGCACCTCGGTCTTGACTCCGATCGATCCTCCGGTCCCGGTCGCCGTGACGAACATCGACAGTGCTTCCTGGTTCGTTGACGTGACGATCGATGGTGCGGTACGTCCGCCCGCGCGCTCGGCTCTCTCGGGCCGGGTCCTGCAGACCGAACGCAGCGTTGGCGACGCAACGGCGAACCTCGTTCGGTCTTCCGCCGCCGGGGCCTCCTATTGGTCTCAGGCCGAGGGGCTCGTCCTGGCGGGGTCTCCTCGCGAGGCATCGTTCGCACGTCCGCTCGTGTGCTCGCCAAGCGCGATGGATGCGGTGTCGGCCCTGGCGAGAGCGAACGGCTGGCGTGCCGAGCCCTCCACTGCGGGGCGTCGGGCAGGGCGGGTGGCGGACCTCTGGGGAAGCCATCAAGTTCTCGGCGACGATCTCGATGGACCCGTGAGGTCTCTGCTGGCGTTGCTCTCCCACCGACGGAAGCCTGGGCCCTTCGAGCAAGGCTGCGCTGTGGGCGAACGCAGCTTCGTCCACTTCGGGGGTGCGTCAGCTGTGTTGAGCGAGGCTGGCGGCAACGGTGCCCGACCGACGATGGACCGTCTCGTGACTGCGGGTGTACTTCGACGCGGCCTGTTGCTGCGGTGCGGGCGCTGTGATCGGCTCGACTTCTACGGCGCCGACGAGTTCGGTGGGACGTTCCGCTGCAAGACCTGCACCGCTGACAGCGTGATCACGGCCGAACGTTGGCGCGATCCGCCCGACGAGCCACTCTGGTACTACGCCCTCGACCCGCTCGTGGCTGACTTCATCGAGCAGCACAGCGATATCCCCATCCGGGCCGCCCGATCGATCATCGACAGGTCCCGACGCCCGGGTGATGCGAGCTTCGAAGTCGAGCTGACGATCGACGGGCAGAAGAGGCCGTTCATAGAGATCGACTTCGCCTGCATCGCCGACGGCCGCCTCTACATCGGAGAGGCCAAGAGCAACGGTCGTCTGCAAACCGGCAAACGAGGCCTTGAGGACATGGCGCGCCGGTTGGCCGAGGCGGCTGTGAAGCTCAATGCCGATGGGCTCGTGGTGGCCGGGACGGGCTCCGAGTGGAGCCCGGCCACCATCGGAGCACTCGAGCGCGCCCTGAGCCAGGCCGCGAGCGCAACGGGCCGCCCAACTCCGACAGCCGAGGTCCTGCATCTCGAGGATTGAGCACGGATGCCCATCTGATGGGTGACCAACGTGACGCCACTACAAGGTGTCGCAACCTCTGAGCAGGAACTTCACTTGAGTTCTGCCTCGATGCAGGGCGTCTAGGCCGGGTCCCAGAGCGCGACGTCCTCGGCGTTGAAGAACTTCACGGCTAGGGGCGCACGCGGGGACCGGGCTGCCCGACAGCCCACGAGATCCTTCGCCGTCTGGATGACTGCGCGGTTCCGTGATGACTTCGGGTCGCCGTAGACGGAGACTGCCACTCGCTTCACCTTCGAGCGGACCAAGGCTTCGAAGATGTGAGCGTCGTTGGGGTCCAGGGAATGCCCATAGACGATGACCGAGCCCCCGACGCTGCTCAGGCTGCGTAGGCCTCGCGACAAATATGCGCTGCGATTGATCCGGTCGAGCTTCGTCGGCGAGTCGGCTTCCGCCACGTACAGGGGGAATCGATGGATGGCGAGTTGCTCGCGCACCTGATCTACGAGGGGCTCCCCTGTCCGACTCCACGTCAGCTTTCGAAGGCCGTCGGCGCCCAGGTACAGGTGGAGAGCGCCGTGCAGGTAGTAGACGGTCTGCTTGAACGGGTCGTAGATGTCCCACAACACCGTGTCATCGCCGTCCACGCCGCTGTCTCTGAACCCGTCGTCGTGGGCGCGAGAGGGGTAGCGCATTGCGCCGTCGGTGATTTCCTGCATCAGCGACCAGTAGAGGAGGAGGTCGTAGTTGACGGAGAAGATGTGATCGAAGGGCCGAAGGAAACGGCGCACCGAGAGATAGCAACGCATATCGATTTCGTACGGGCGCTCTGGGTGAAGCCCCGCGACCGACTGAGCGAGCGCCTCCCGGATCTCCGTCTCCGCCGCCTCCAACCTCGTGAGGGTCTTCTTGTACCCGGTCGGGTTCAGGGCTCGGAGCGTTCTGATCGTCGCCCTGATCGCCCGCATGGCCTCCTCGAAATCGGTCGTCCCGAGCGCCTTCATCAGCCGCAACGCTGCTGCGGACAGGTGGGCTTGGGCCTCTGCGTGGTCTGCGAGTGCGTCGTAGCCGAATGCGTGGGGGTCGTACGCCATGCTGAAGCCGTTGCCGAGGATCACTGACACTTGCCTCCGGCGTCGGAGCACCAGTCCTGCGCTGCGTCGTACGAGATGACTTTGGCGGTGGTCAACGAACTTGCCCTTCAGCAGCTAGCAGCGTACGCCCGAACGGGGCCCTCGACGGCGACCTGCCCTGGGTTCACGACCATGCGCAGGAGGTGTGTCAGCCTGACGACCGCCCTGTCTTTCGGGCCCAGGCCTCGACCTCGGCCCAGAGCCAGACGCGGTTCTGGCCGATGGTGGCGATGGGCTGGGGGAAGTCGGCGTGGCGGCGGACGAGGTTGTGGACCGAGGCGACGTGGGCGAGGCCGAGGCGGTCGGCGATCTCACCAGCTCCGACCAGATCGTCGGCATCCACCTGTCGGCCCACGAGGCGGCACGCTAGGCCGCGTCCGTTGACTAAGTGGACAACCAGTGGTAGTACTGGGTGTCCCTCGACCTCCGAGGTGCAAGTGGCCTCGGCGCAGCGCCAACTGCCCGGGGCCGTGGCCGAACCCTTCGTAGGAGGGCCCGACGATGGCTGAACATACGCGCCCACGCACACTTGGTGTGCACCACACCTGTGCTGGGGCATCCCAGGTAACCGAACGGCGGCCGGCACATGCCCGGGTCAGGTAGGCGCTGCACGCCCACGCCGGGGCGCCAGACCTTGGTGGCACGGGCGCCGCTCCCCTGCTGGACGGCGGATCCGCCGCATTGGCACGCAGAGGTGGTGCTCCTGTCGGGACCGAGCCGGTGCATGGTGAGCGGTCGGCGGACTGGAGCGCGTCCTCAGCGCGGCCGAGCCGACCGAGAAGGCCCAGGTCTACGCATCCCTTGGCCTGCGGCTGCGCTACCAGCCGGACGAGAACCGGGTGGTGGCGACGGCCGACCTGGGCCGTGTCCTTAGTGGTGTCGGAGGGGGGACTTGAACCCCCACGCCCTTGCGGGCACTAGCCCCTCAAGCTAGCGCGTCTGCCAATTCCGCCACTCCGACGTGGCCCCCGAGGTGCGCCTCGGGCGGTCGATCACGGTACCACGCTCGCCTGAGAGGCCCGAAAGATCACCGGCCCCCAGCGGGTCAGCCATGGGCCCGCTGGCCCACTGCAGCTTTCTCGACCACGGCGGCGATGCGCTGCTGCCGGGTGGCCTCCCGAGCGGCGCTGATGACCCACCACAGCATCATCTTCCGGGCGCTGGGCGGGAAGGCGTCCCACTGGGCCCGGGCCTCCGGGTTCGCATCCAGCGCGGCGGCCAGGGCGTCGGGCTCGACGAGGTCCGACCGGGTCGTAGATCGTCCACCAGCCGTTCTGACGGGCCACCTCGACGGCCCGGCGGCCGGCCTCGGCCATCAGGCCGGCCTCCTCCATGGCCGCCACCCGCCGGCGGTTCAGGCGGGTCCACGAGCTCTTGGGCTTGCGCGGCGTCATCAGCTGCAGCGCCCGCTCCTCGTCCAGCACGCTCACCGTCGAGTCGATCCAGCCGAAGCAGATGGCCTCCTCCACCGCCTCGGGGTACGGGCACACCGGCCGGCCGGTGGACCCCCGCCACGAGCACAGCCAGACGCCTCGCTCGGAGCCGTGGTTGGCCTGGAGCCAGGCCCGCCACGCGGCACGGCTCTCGGCGTGGAAGATCGGCATGTCGAACTTCCACGTCGCCGGGTGCTCCGACGCCGACCTCGGGACCGCGGCCATCGCCCCGATGGTAGGAGACGGCTATCGCCCCCTCGGGCCCCGCCCCGGCCGGCGGCGCCTACTGTCGGGCCGTGGCCGAAGGGCGCATCAGGGGCTACGAGCCCCGGGACCGGCCGGCCGTGCGGCGCATCTGCTTCGACACCGGCTACATGGGCGACCCGGTGGCGTGGCAGTGGTCCGACCCCGAGAGCTTCGCCGACCTGTTCGCCTCCTGGTACACCGACCACGAACCCGGCTCCGCCTCGGTGGTCGAGATCGATGGCTCGGTGGCCGGCTACCTCCTCGGCTGCCGGGACAGCACCAGGGTGGCCACGCCCGGCACCCTGGTGGCCCGGCACCTCCTCCGGCGAGGCCTGCTGGCCCGCCCCGGCACGGCCCCGGTGCTGTGGCGGGCGGTGGCCGACCTCGGGCGGGCCGCCGTCCACCGAGACCTGCCGGCCAGCGGGTTCCACGACCGCCGCTGGCCGGCCCACCTCCACATCGACCTCCTCCCCCGGGCCCGGGGCCAGGGCTTCGGCCGCCAGCTGATCGAGCGGTGGCTGGACACGCTGCGGGCCGACGGCGTGGCCGGCTGCCACCTGGGGACCTGGGCCGAGAACACGGGGGCGCTCGCCTTCTTCCGGTCCGTGGGCTTCGAGCCCCGGGGCCGGCCCGTGCCCATGCCCGGCCTGCGGGCCCGCGACGGCAGCCGCCACCACACCCAGCTCATGGTCCGGTCCCTCCCGTGAGCCGGGTCGAGGACCTGGTGCTGGTGCCCCGCCCCCGCCACCTCGAGGCCCTGGGCGGCACCGTCGCCGATCCCGTCCCCGTCGGGGCCCCGCCCACCGAGGTCGGGCCGGCCGGGCACCTCGCCGACGCCGGCGGGACCGTCCACACCGCCACCACCGCCGGCCTCCCCGCCCAGGGGTTCCGGCTGACCATCTCCGCGGCCACCGGCATCCGCATCGAGCACGGCGACGACGCCGGGCTGCGCTACGCCACCCAGCTCCTCGGCCAGGTCCGCGGCCAGAGCCCCGACGGCCGGCTCCCGGCCCTCCACGTCGAGGACCACCCCGACATCCCCACCCGGGGCCTGATGCTGGACGTCAGCCGCGACCGGGTCCCCACCCGGGCCACCCTGGCCCGCCTGGTGGAGATCGCCGCCCTGGCCCGGCTCAACCAGCTCCAGCTCTACATCGAGCACACCTTCACCTATCCCGGCCACGACGAGGTCTGGGCCGGCGCCTCGCCCCTCACCCCGGACGACGTGGCCTGGCTCGACGACCTGTGCGCGGCGCAGGGCATCGAGCTGGTGGCCAACCAGAACTGCTTCGGCCACATGGGCCGTTGGCTGGCCCACGACCGCTACCGCGACCGGGCCGAGTGCCCCGACGGCTGGGAGCCCATCCCCGGCCTGCGCCTCCCGCCCTCGGTCCTGGCCCCCACCGCGGAGAACGCCGCCTTCACCCTCGGCCTCCTCGGCGAGCTGCTCCCCGCCTTCCGCAGCCGGGCCGTCCACATCGGCGGCGACGAGCCCTTCGAGCTGGGCCGGGGGGCCAGCCGGGCCGCGGTGGAGGCCCGGGGCCTGGGCCCGGTCTACGTCGAGCACCTGCGCCGCCTGGCCGATCCCCTCCTGGCCGAGGGCCGCCAGGTCCAGGTGTGGGCCGACGTGCTGCGCCGCCACCCCCAGCAGGCCCGGGACCTGCCGGAGGGGATCGTCCCCGTGGCCTGGTGCTACGAGGCCCCGCCGCCCGGCGGTCGCCCCCTGGACCTCCCCGAGCCGGTGGTCCAGCTCATGGCCGCCTTCGGCACCGGGCCCGAGGCCTTCTCCGGGTTCGCACCCCAGGTCGCCCCCCTGGCCAAGGCCGGCGTGCCGTTCTGGGTCGCCCCCGGGACCTCGTCGTGGTGCTCCCTGGTGGGCCGGATCGACAACGCCAGGGCCAACCTGCTGGACGCCGCCCTGGTGGGCCGGGCCCACGACACCGAGGGCTACCTCGTCACCGACTGGGGCGACGGCGGCCACCACCAGCCCCCCGCGGCAGCGTCGGACCGCTGGTCCTGGGCGGGGCGCTGGCCTGGGGAGCCGACGCCAACCACGACCTGGACCTGGGCGCCGTCCTGTCCCACCACGTCTTCGGCGACCCCACCGGCCGGCTGGCCGCCGCCCTCGACACCCTGGGCCGGCAGTGGGCCCGCACCGGCCAACGGGCCCTCAACGGCAGCCCCCTCTCCGCCGCCCTCCTCCCGAGCGTGGTCCACCTGGTGCTCGGCCCCCCCGACCGGGACCGGGTCCGGGACGTGCTCGGCGCCATCGAGGACGCCCTGGCCGAGGTGGCCGGCGCCCGGCCGACCTGCACCGACACGAGCGACGTGGTGGCCGAGGTCAGCCAGGCCGCCCGCCTGGCCCGCCACGGGGCCTGGCGCCTGCTCGGCTCCGAGGGGCCCGGCGCCGACCACCTGCGAGACGACATGGCCGAGCTGATCCGAGGCCAGGCCACCACCTGGCTGGCCCGGGCCCGCCCCGGTGGCCTGGCCGACAGCCTGGCCCGCCTCGACCCTGACCTGGCCGCAGCGATGGCCATCCCCGCGGGAGGCCCCAGGGACCTCCGCTGAGGGACGATCAGGCGTTGGTGGTGAGGAGCATCCCGAGGGCGATGGTGGTGAAGCTCCACACCACCGAGACCACGACGGTGATGCGGTTGAGGTTCTTCTCCATCACCGTGGAACCGGCGGCCGACGCCCCGATGCCACCACCGAACATGTCCGAGAGGCCTCCGCCCTTGCCGCTGTGCAGCAGCACCAGGACGACGAGGATCGACGAGGCCGCCAGGTGGAGCGGGGTGACGACGTACAGCAACGGGACTCCCTCGGGTCGGGCGGCCACGGACGACCGGCTGACAGGGTAGCGGGGCCCGGCCCCCGGAGGTCCATCACCCCATCACCCCGTCGCCCGGCACCGCCCCGGGTCGCCGGGCGCCCGGCAACCGGCCCCGGTGGTCAGGCGTCGCCGAAGCGCACGATCCGGGCGAACTCCTCGGCGTCCAACGACGCCCCGCCCACCAGGGCCCCGTCGATGTCGGGCTGGGCCATCAGCTCGGCGGCGTTGGCCGGCTTCACCGACCCCCCGTACTGGATCCGCACCGCGGCCGCGGCCTCGGGTCCCGCCACCTCGACCACCGTGGCCCGCACCAGGGCGCAGGTGGCCTGGGCGTCCTCCGGCGTGGCGGTGCGGCCGGTGCCGATGGCCCAGATGGGCTCATAGGCCAGCACCAGGCCGGCCACCTGCTCGGGGCTCACACCCCGGAGCCCGGCCCGGACCTGGCCGGCCACCTTCTCCTCGGTGCGGCCCGCCTCCCGCTCCTCCAGCGTCTCGCCGCAGCACAGGATGGGGGTCATCCCGTGGCGCAGGATGGCCAGCACCTTGTCGTTGACCCACTCGTCGGTCTCGCCGAAGACCTCCCGGCGCTCGGAGTGGCCCACGATCACGTAGCGCACGTTGAGCTTGGCCAGCATCGACGGGGCCACCTCGCCGGTGAAGGCGCCCTTGTCCTCCCAGTGGCAGTGCTGGGCCCCCAGGGCGATGGCCATCTTGTCCTGCTCGATGGTGGTCTGGACCGTCCGCAGGTCGGTGAGCGGCGGGTGCACCGACACCTCCACCTTGCCGTCCAGGTCGTCGCCCAGCAGGTACGACAGCTTCTGGACCGTGGACAGGGCCTCGAAGTGGTTGTGGTGCATCTTCCAGTTGCCGCTGATGAGCGGGAGGCGAGCCATGGGTGTCCTCCTAGGACGGGGTGCGGCCGCGGCGCAGGGCCTCGAGCCCGGGCAGGTCACCCTGCTCGAGCAGCTCCAGCGAGGCGCCGCCGCCGGTGGAGACGTGGTCGATGCGGTCGGCCAGGCCGAACTGGGCCACGGCGGCGGCCGAGTCGCCCCCGCCCACCACGGTGAAGCCCCGGCAGTCGGCCACGGCCTCGGCCACGGTGCGGGTGCCGGCCTCGAAGCGGGGGTCCTCGAACACGCCCATGGGGCCGTTCCACAGGACCTGGCGGGCCTCGGCCACGACGTCGGAGAACTCGGCCGCGGTGCCGGGCCCGATGTCGAGGCCCATCCAGCCGTCGGGCACGTCCCGGCCCACCTGGCGGACGTCGCCCCCGGCCGAGGGGTCGCCGATCTTCCCGCCCGGGCCCAGGGCGGTGATGTCCGAGGGCAGGTGCAGGGGGGCGCCCGAGCCCAGCAGCCGGCGGCAGGCGTCGACCTGGTCCTCCTCCAGCAGGGACGAGCCGACCCGGTGGCCCTGGGCGGCCAGGAAGGTGAAGCACATGCCCCCGCCGATGATCAGGCTGTCGCACACCTCCAGCAGGGCGCCGATGACGCCCAGCTTGTCGCTGACCTTGGCCCCGCCCAGGATGCCCACGAACGGCCGCCGGGGCGCGTCGCGGCAGCGGAGCAGGACGTCGACCTCCTCGGCCAACAGGCGGCCTGCCGCGCTGGGCAGGTGCCGGGGCGGGCCCACGATTGAGGCGTGGGCCCGGTGCGAGGCCCCGAAGGCGTCGTTCACGTAGCCGTCCTGGCCCTCGACCAGGCGGGCCACGAAGGCGGGATCGTCGGCCGTCTCGCCCGGGTCGAAGCGCAGGTTCTCCCGCACCTCCACCCCCGGCACCAGCTCGGCCAGCCGGGCCCGCACCGGGTCCATGGAGAAGGCCGGGTCGGGCGCCCCCTGGGGCCGGCCCAGGTGGGAGCAGGCCGTCACCTGGGCCCCCCGCTGGACGAGCCACCGCAGGGTGGGCACCGCGGCCCGGATGCGCAGGTCATCGGCGATGGTCCCGTCGCGCAGGGGGACGTTGAGGTCGGCCCGCACCAGGACGCGCTTGCCCTCCAGGCCCCCGAGGGCGGCCTCCAGGTCCTCCAGGCGCGGGATGTCAGCGGTGCTCACCGGCGCTACTGGTTGGCGGCGCCGACGATGAGGGCCAGGTCCACCAGGCGGTTCGAGTAGCCCCACTCGTTGTCGTACCAGCCCAGCACCTTGACCAGGTTGCCCTGCGACATGGTGAGCCCCGAGTCGAAGGTGACCGAGGCCGGGCTGCCCACGATGTCCGAGCTGACCAGCGGGTCCTCGGAGTAGGCCAGCACCTTGGCCAGCGGGCCGCTGGCCGCCGCCGCGGCGTAGGCGGCGTTGACCTCCTCGACCGTGGCCTCGGTCTTCAGCAGGCCCGTGAAGTCGGTGATGGAGCCGGTGGGCACCGGGACCCGGAGGGAGGTGCCGTCCAGCTTGCCCTGCATGGCCTGGAGCACCAGGCCGGTGGCCCGGGCCGCGCCGGTGGAGGTGGGCACGATGTTGATGGCCGCGGCGCGGGCCCGGCGCAGGTCGCTGTGGGGCCCGTCGACGAGCTGCTGGTCACCGGTGTAGGCGTGGATGGTGTTCATGAGGCCCTTCTCCACGCCGAAGGCGTCGTCGAGGACCTTGATCATCGGCACGAAGCAGTTCGTGGTGCACGAGGCGTTCGAGATCACCTTGTGCGCCTCGGTGTCGAACGTGTCGTCGTTGACGCCGACCACGAACGTGGCGTCGGCGTTGGTCGCTGGAGCCGAGACGATGACGTACGGCGCGCCGGCGGTGAGGTGGGCGGCCGCCGCGTCGCGGGTGGTGAAGAAGCCGGTGGACTCGATGACGACGTCGACGCCGAGATCACCCCAGGGAAGGTTGGCGGGGTCGCGCTCGGCGAGCACCTTGAGCTGGTCGCCGTCGACCACGAGCCCGTCGTCGTTCGCCTCGACGGTCGCATCGAGGCGGCCCATCACCGAGTCGTGCTCCAGGAGGTAGGCCATGACGTCGATCGACCCGAGGTCGTTCACCGCCACGAAGTCGATGTCGGCACCCTGCTTCTTCGCGGCGCGGAAGAAGTTGCGACCGATCCGGCCGAAGCCGTTGATCCCGACACGAACGCTCATGGATGAAGTCCTCCTGGATGGGTCAGTGGTCCTATCCGACCACGTGGGATGAGGGTGTGCCAATGGGCACCGAGCGGGCTATCGGTCGATGTCGCGATGGGTGACCGTGGGGTGGTGACCGTGGGCGGCCAGGCGCCCGGCGATCGCTTCGGAGAGCGCCACGGAACGGTGCCGGCCACCCGTGCAGCCGAAGGCAACGGTGAGGTAGGACTTGCCCTCGCGCACGAACGCCGGCAGCACCAGCTCGAACAGGGCGTCGAGCCGGTCGATGAACTCGGCGGTCTCGGGCTGGGACATCACGTAGTCGCGCACCGGCTCGTCGAGACCTGACAGCGGGCGCAGCTCGTCGACCCAATGGGGGTTCGGGAGGAACCGGCAGTCGATGACGAGG
>DASQKY010000008.1 GCA_035630295.1 Acidimicrobiales bacterium
TATGTTCGCAACAAATGGCCGCCAATCCATCTCATCGTCATGTCGGGCAAAGTCGACCTGGCGTCCATTCGGCTGCCCAGCACCGCCCGCTTCATCGCCAAGCCCTACCAGGAACGCCACCTCTTGCGGATCATCGATGAAATGCTGACCTCCAACACTGGTGGCCAGGCCTGAACGCTGTGACTGATCCTGCCCTGGCGACGCGCGCGCCCGGCGCCAAGAGCTGGGACGCCGCCGCCGTCGTCGTCGCCGCCTGTACCGGGCTGGTCATCGTCATCTTCGCCATCTTTGGCCTCTTGGTCTGGCAGGCCTATGCCAGCGCCGGCCCGCGCGCCGAGCGCGAGGCGCAGGCGAGCGCCGACCTCCTCGCCGAGGAGGCGCAGTGGCTGGTGGGCGGCGCGCTCACTCTGATCACGCATCTGTCGACCGACGCGCTGCGCAACCCGGCGCAGATCACCACCGCCGACAAGCCCGAACTCGACCAGTTGCTCAAGACCCTCCCGGCCGACGTCGAGCTCGCTTATTACGACGCCAACGGCGACGTCCGCTTCGGCACCCCGTTCATGCTGCCGCAGTCCATCGCGGCGGCGCGCTTCTTCACCAACCTCGCCGGCGCCACCGAGTGGACCATCACCGCCCAGCCGCTGGCCGGGCGCCAGACGCCCGGAATCATCCTTGCCAAGCGCATCGAGCGCCCCGACGGCGACGGACCGGCCGGCGCCGTGGTGCTGGCCATCGACACCGCTTTCCTCGAGCGGCATTGGACGGCGCAGGATCTGGGCCAGGATTCGACCATCAGCCTCATCGAGCGCAGCGGCGCCGTGGTAGCGCGCTATCCCGCGCTCACCGGCCCGCTCAACGTCGGAACGCAGCCGGGCTTTGTGAGCGCCGCTGCCGCCGACAGCGGCACCTACTGGTCGGACAGCTCTCCCGCCGATGGCGTGGCGCGCGTCGTCGGCTTCCGCCACATCCCCGCGCTGAACCTCATCGCCCTCGCCTCGATCTCCCGGGACACAGTGTACGCCGGCATCCTCAACTCGACCTTGATCGTCTTGGCGCTGCTCGGCCCGATCGCCCTGGCGCTGCTGCTCGGCTCGATCCAGATCGCCCGCGAGATTCGCCGGCGCGAGGCGACGATGGCGAGGCTCTCCGAGGCCGTGGCCCAGAACGAGGTGCTGTTCCGCGAGATCCACCACCGGGTGAAGAACA
Organism: Acidimicrobiales bacterium; assembly: GCA_035630295.1. Taxonomy (NCBI): domain Bacteria; kingdom Bacillati; phylum Actinomycetota; class Acidimicrobiia; order Acidimicrobiales; species Acidimicrobiales bacterium. The sequence goes on from DASQKY010000008.1 coordinate 1,210, forward strand.
ACCTGCAGACCATCTCGTCGCTGCTGCGCCTGCAGGGCCGCCGCCTGTCCTCGGCCGAGGCCAAGGGGGCCATCGGCGAGTCGGTGCGGCGCATCTCCTCGATCGCCCTGGTGCACGACATCCTGGCCCGGGAGGCGGGCGAGGACATCCCGTTCATCGAGGTGTTGCGGCCCCTGGTGCGCATGGTGGAGGAGAGCCTGACCTCGCCCGACCGGGAGGTGCGCTTCAGCGTGCACGGCGACCCCGGCATCCTCCCCGCCCTGGTGGCCACGCCCATGGCCGTGGTGCTGAACGAGCTGTTGCAGAACACCATGGACCACGCCTTCCCCTCGGCGCCGGACCGCTCCGACCACGACGGCCAGGCGGGCGGGGCGGAGGGGGACGGCACCGACGACGACGCCGAGCGGCCCGTCGGGCAGGTGCGGATCGAGATGGAGAACGACGGCCAGCAGCTCGTCGCCCGGGTCATCGACGACGGGGTCGGCCTGTCGGAGGGGTTCTCGGTCGAGACGGCCACGGGGCTGGGCCTCTCCATCGTGCGGGCCCTGGTGACCTCGGACCTGAACGGCACCATCGACATGTTCGAGCCCCTCGACGGCGGGCCCGGCACCGAGGTCGAGCTCCGCATCCCGCTCGACGCCGAGCACTCGGGCTGAGGGGCCCGGACGCGACGACGCCCGGGGAGGGGGTGCCCCGGGCGACAGTGCGGGTGTGGCGGTGGCGGTGCCGGGCCGGGGCCCGGCGGGGTCAGGCCGTCTGGCGGGCCCGCTGGGCCTGCTTGCGGAGCTGGCGACGCTCGTCCTCGGAGGTGCCGCCCCAGATGCCGGAGTCCTGGTTGGTGTCGAGGGCGTACTCGAGGCACAGGGTCTGGGCCGAGCAGGCCCGGCACACGGCCTTGGCGTTCTCGATCTGCTCGATGGCCGGGCCGGTGGTGCCCACCGGGAAGAAGAGGTCCGGATCGGTGTCCTGGCAGGCGGCGTCGCGGCGCCATTCGGCCGAGGCGACGGTCAGGGACAGCAGGTGGCTGGGGCTCAAGGCCACGAGGGGACCTCCAAGGGTCGGTGAGGGAGGTCTCGTGACTCCCTTCACATGCGTCGCACCCGCGAAGAAAGACGGTGTGCGCGGCGGCGGGTACCGGGGGAGGCTACCCCTCCTTGCTAGCTGCGGCAAGCACTTTTTTGCTCCATGACCGGCGCATCGGCTAGCGACGTGACATCCGTCGGTCCGGAGGGGGCACGTGGCCACTGAGCGTCCCACCATCATCGCCCACCGTGGGGCCTCAGTCGCTCACCGGGAGAACACGGTGGCTGCCTTCGCCGCCGCCGGGCCGTTGGGCGCCGACGCCGTCGAGCTGGACGCCCGCCGCACCGCCGACGGGGTGATCGTGGTCCACCACGACGACACGCTGGACGACGGCCGGGTCATCGTCGAGCTGGAGCGGCCCCAGCTGCCTCCCCACGTGCCCACCCTGGCCGAGGCCCTGGACGCCTGCGGCGGCCTGGTGGTCAACGTCGAGGTCAAGAACTGGCCCGAGGACGCCGACTTCGACCCGGGCGAGGCGGTGACCGAGGCCGTGGTGGCCGAGCTGGCCCGCCGGGGCCGGCCCGACCGCTACCTGGTGTCGTCGTTCCACCGCCCCTCCATCGACCGGGTCCGGGAGCGGGCCCCCGGGCTGGCCACCGCCTTCCTGCACGCCCAGGTCGACGGGGCCACCGCCCTGGCCGAGGCCGTGGCCCACGGCCACCGGGCCCTGCACCCCTGGTACGGCTGGGTCACCGAGGAGCTCATCGCCGCCGCCCACGCCCAGGGGGTGGTGGTCAACACCTGGACCGTCGACGACCCCGAGCTGATGGCGCGCTTCGCCGGCTGGGGCATCGACGGCATCGTCACCAACGTGCCCGACATCGCCCTCGCCGCCCTGTCCTGACCCCCCGACCCGGGCACGAGCGTGCCCGACATCCCGACACTTTCGTGCTCGGTGCGGCGGGGGTCGACAACCCGGCATGAAAGTGCCCGACGTCCCGGCGCCTTCGTGCTCGGTTGGGCGATGAGGTCAGCGGCCGAGGAGGCCCCCCAGGCCGCCGCCAATGCCGCCGCCGGCCGCCCCGCCGGCCGGGCCGGTGTTCTGGCCGCCCTGGTTCATGGTGGCCAGGTCGAACTCCGAGGGCTGGACGATGACCCAGCCCTGGCCCTGGAAGCCGATCTGCAGGGCCTCGCCGCTGCCCCGGCCGATCAGGTTGCCCAGCTTGAACGACGAGGCGACCGAGGTCTGGAGGTTGGCCGACCAGGCCACCACGGCGTTGGAGTCCACGAAGGTGGGGGAGTCGGTGGAGAGCACCACCGGGCTGCCCTTGGAGGTCACCGCGATCCAGCCGTGTCCCTGGATGATGGTGTTGAACAGGCCACCGGCCGCCATGCCGCCGCCCCCCACGAAGTGGACATCGGCCTCCAGGGTCGACTGGTAGGCCAGGACGTTGCGCCCGTTGATGGAGATGGCGTCGCCCTCCAGCAGGATCAGGTGGATGTCCGAGGCCTGGTCGGCGAAGAACACCTCGGCCTGGCCGCTCACCCGCATGGTGGCCACCCCCTCGCCGGTGAGCTTCTGCTTGAGCATCTTCCCGAGGCCGCCGGCCCCCTGGTAGTCGAACTGGGCCTGCCCCTGGTAGGCCACCATGGCGCCCTGGCGGGCCAGCATCTCCGGCGGGTTGCCGTCCAGCCCGAGTCGGACCTTCAGCATCTTGGAGTTCTGGAGGGTGAACGCGTCGGTCTGGGTCGACTCGGTGTTGGAAAAGATGTCGCTCTTCATGGCGCGCACACTACGCACCGTCGCCCACAGCCGGAAGGGGTAGCGACCCGAGATCGTCGGGGGTCGGGTCCCCGATCGCGCTGCTGCTACTCGGGCCGGGGCCGGGGGAGCGGGAGGACGACATCGAGCACGTCGGGCCGGTGGCGGATGGTGAGCGTCTCGGCGTCACCCAGGTGGTCGCCGTCCATCTGGTAGGGGAACGGGCCGTGGCCCACCACGTCCACCGCGGTCACGCCCCGGCGCTCGTCGACGGCGCCGATCCGGCCCACCCGCCCCCCGCCCTGAAGGGCCGCCCCGGCCACCCGCAGGATGGTGTCGATGCGCATGGACCGGATGGTGATGACCACCAGCGGCGAGTCCAGGGTGGCGGTGGGGGCGATGTCCAGGGGCCGGTTCCCCAGGTACGTGTAGGGGTTGGTGTTCAAGATGACGGCGAAGGAGCCGTCCTCCACGGTGCGCTCGGGCTCGGGCCCGTGGGGGAAGCACACCCGGAAGCGGGGGTGGCTGCGGTCGAAGTGCCGGAACCAGGTGCTGAAGGCCGAGTACACGAACAGGGGGTGGCCCAGGTAGCGCTTGAGCTGGGGCCGCCGCTCCACCTGCTCGATCACCGCGGCGTCGAAGCCCAGCCCGGTGTGGAACAGGAAGTAGCGGCCGTTGAGCGAGCCCAGGCCGATGCGGCGGATGGACCGGGCGGCCAGGGCGTCGAGCAGCTCGCCGGTGGCCTCGATGGGGTCGTTGGTCAGGCCGATGGTGCGGGCGAAGACGTTGGTCGAGCCGCCCGGCAGGGCGGCCAGGGCGGTGGCCGTGCCGGCCAGGCCGTTGGCCGCCTCGTTGAGGGTGCCGTCGCCGCCCAGCACCACCACCACCTCCGCCCCTTCGGCGGCCGCCCCCTTGGCCAGGTGGGTGGCGTGGTCGCGGCGCTGCGTCTCGACCATCTCCACGTCGTGGTCGGCGGAGAGGGCCTTGCGGATGACCACCCGGGCCCGGGCCGTGACCGAGGAGGAGAAGGGGTTGACGACCAGGACGATGCGCACAGCGGCCCGACCCTACCGGTGCCCCCCGGCCGAGGGCCCGACGCACCCGACCGGCGACCCGACGGCCCGGAAGGAGGCCCGGAGGAGGCGTCCCCCGGCCGCTTCGGAGAGCTCCGAGCCGGATTTGGCCGACCGTCGACCAGCCGACAGACTCCCTGCCCATGAACGTGGTCGTCTGTGTCAAGCAGATCCCGGACCCCGCTGATCCCGGTGCTCTCGAGCCGGATCACACCCTGAAGCGGGACGGGAAGCTCATCCTCGACGAGTCCGACACCTACGGCGTCGAGATGGCGCTGCAGCTCGTCGACAAGGCCGGGGAGGGCGAGGTCACCCTGGTGTCCATGGCCCCCAACGGCGAGGTCTCCGGCCTGCGCCAGGCCCTGGCCATGGGGGCGGCCAAGGCCATCCTGGTCAGCGACGACACCCTGGCCGGCGCGGGCGCCCTCGACACCGCCAAGGTGCTGGCCGCGGCCATCGGCAGGGCCGGCGGCTACGACCTGGTGCTGGCCGGCGTGGAGTCCTCCGACGGCTACACGGGCGTCGTGCCCGAGCAGATCGCCGCCCTCCTGGACCTGCCGTCCATCGGGTTCGCCAAGTCGGTCGACGTGGCCGACGGCACCCTCAAGGTCCAGCGCCAGACCGAGGCCGGCTACGACGAGTGCGAGTCGCCGCTGCCGGCCCTGGTGTCGGTGACGGCCGGCGTGGTCGAGCCCCGTTACCCCTCCTTCAAGGGGATCATGGCCGCCAAGTCCAAGCCCCTCGACACCCTCACCGTCGCCGACCTGGGCATCGACCCCGCCACCGTGGGGTGGGACGGGGCCGGCCAGGAGATCGTGGACGTGACCGCCGCCCCCGAGCGCGAGGCCGGCGAGAAGATCGTCGACGAGGGCGACGCCCACACCAAGATCGTCGAGTTCCTCGACGGCCTGAAGGTCATCTGAGGGACGGAAGGAACGCTCATGGCACTCTCCAAGATCTGGGTCCACGTCGAGGTCAACGAGGGCACGGTGGCCCCCATCACCCTCGAGATCCTGACCAGGGCCCGCGCCCTGGCCGACACCGTCGAGGCCTTCGTCGGCGGCTCCGCCGACGGCCTGGCCGAGGTCCTCGGGGCCCACGGGGCCACCAAGGTCCTGGCCACCGGTGACCTCGGGGGCGGGCTCCAGGGCGCTCACGTGGCCGGTGCGCTGGCCGCCGCCATCGAGGGCGGCGACGCCCCCGACGCCCTCTTCTTCGGCACCACCTACGACGGCCGCGACATCGCCGCCCGCCTGTCGGTGAAGCTGGACAAGCCGGTCATCTCCAACAACACCGACGTCGAGGTGGACGGGGACAACCTGGCCGTGTCCACCCCGATCTTCGGTGGCACGCAGGTCGTCAAGACCCGCTTCGCCGCCGGCAGCCCCGCCATCGCCCTCTTCCGCCCGAAGTCGTTCGTGGCCGAGGCCTCCGCCGGCGGCCCCGCCGAGGTGGCCGAGCTGGCCCGGGGCGACGTCGGCGCGGCCGGCGCGGCCAAGGTCCTCGACCGCCACGTGGAGGAGACCTCCGGTCCCAAGCTGGACGAGGCCGCCGTGGTCGTGGCCGGCGGCCGGGGCCTGGGCGAAGCCGGCAAGTTCGACATGATCGAGACGCTGGCCAAGCTGCTCAAGGGCGCCCCCGGCGCCTCCCGGGCCATCGTCGACGCCGGCTGGGTGCCGTACGCGTACCAGGTGGGCCAGACCGGCAAGGTCGTGAAGCCGACGGTCTACATCGCCGCCGGCATCTCGGGCGCCACCCAGCACATGGTGGGCATGAAGGGCTCCAAGAACATCGTGGCCATCAACAAGGACGAAGAGGCCCCGATCTTCGGCGTCGCCGACCTGGGCATCGTGGGCGACGTCCACAAGGTGCTGCCCAAGCTCATCGAGGCCCTGCAGGCCCGCTGAGCCCCCCGACCGCGGACACGGCCCCGGGTGCGCCCGGGGCCGTGTCGCGCTCGCCCCATCCCCCGACCCCGCCCCCCGAGGCCCCGCGTGCCCGCCCCATCCCTCTCCCGGCTTCGTTGGCGGCGCGCCCGCCGCGAGGTCGCGGCCCGGCGGGGCCACCTGGCCGGGGGCGGGGCCGTCGAGCTGCCGTGCCGGGCCCGGCGGACCACGGCCCGGGGCTGGGGCGAGTGGGTCGGTGGCCGGCTGCGCCTGCCCGGCCCCGAGGGGGGAGGGGCCGACTTCGTGGCCGACGACCCCCACGAGGTGGCCCTGGTGACCCGGCGGGGCGAGGCCCCCGTCCGCCTGGAGCCGCCCCTGGAGGTGGCGGTGCGGGGCGTGCGCTACCGGGCCGAGGCCTTCCACGGGCCCGAGGCCGAGATCATCACCGTCACGTCGCCGCGCCGGGTGGTGGAGATCGCCCTGCCCCCCGGCGAGGTGGAGTCGACCGCCCGACGGCTGGCGGCCCTCACGCCGGGAGGCTGAGCCCCCGCAGGGCCATGGCCAGCAGGTCGTCGACCAGGGCGTCGCGGTCGGGCCACGGGAGGCCGGGCTTGGAGACGAGCAGCGAGGCCAGCCCGTGGACCGCCGACCAGAGCAGGAGCCCGACGTGCAGGTCGCCCCGCTCGGCCACCTCGGGCCGCAGGGTGCCGGTGCCGATCAGCTCGCCGGCCACCCGCAGGAGGAGGTGGAACGACCGCCCCTCGGTGACCATCTCCTCGACGTACTCCTGGGCCGAGAGCTCGTAGCGCGCCATGAACAGCAACCGGTAGTGCTCCGGGTTGTCCAGGGCGTAGCGGATGTAGGCCCGGCCCAGCGCGTGCATGACCTGCCTCGGGTCGACGATGCCGGCCAGGGCGCCCTCCAGGGCCGTGTCGAAGCGCTGGAAGCTGTGGCGGCACACCTCGAGCAGGAGCATGTCCTTGTCGGCGAAGTGCCGGTAGATCGACGGCGGCGTCACGCCCACGGCATCGGCCACGGCCCGGATCGAGACGGCGTCCTCGGAGCCGGTGGCCAGCAGCAGGCCCTCGGCCGCTTCCAGGATCTCCTCCCGCAGGCGCTCGCCCTGGCCCCGGCGCGACCGGGCCCGGGTCACCGGGCTCATGGGCGACCCACCCCCACCCGCCGGTCGGCGTCGTCGCCCGCCCCCGCGGTGTCACCGGGCCCGAGGTCGTCGCCCCCCCCGGGCCTGTCCAGGTCGACGTGCTCGCTGATGCCGAACCGGGCGTGGAACCGGCGCAGGGGCCCGGGCGCCCACCAGTTGGCCTCGCCGGCCAGGCGCATGAAGGCGGGGACGAGCGTGGCCCGGATGACGAAGGCGTCCATCAGCACGGCCAGGGTCAGGCCCACGCCGAAGAGCTTGATGAAGCTGACGTGCGAGGTGGCGAAGGCGGTGAACACGACGGCGATCAGGAGGGCGGCGGCGGTGACGATGCGGCCGGTGCGCTCCAGCCCCACGGCCACGGCGGAGCTGTTGTCACGCCCGGCGTCGTGCTCCTCCTTGATGCGCGACAGCAGGAACACCTCGTAGTCCATGGACAGCCCGAAGGCGATGCAGAACATGAGCACGGGCGTGGTGGCGTCGATGGTCCCGGTGGCGGTGAAGTCCAGGGCGTCGGACAGGTGCCCGTCCTGGAACACCCAGACCATGGCCCCGAAGGTGGCCGACAGGCTGAGCAGGTTCAGCACCAGTGCCTTCAACGGCACCACCACGCTGCCGAACATCAGGAACAGCAGGGCGAAGGTGACCAGGGCGATGATCCCCAGGGCCAGTGGCAGGCGGTCGAGCAGGCTGGCCTTGCTGTCCACCATCCGGGCCGGCTCGCCGGTCACCAGCACCTCGAACGGGGCGTCGAGGGCGCGGATGCGCTCGACCAGGCGCTCCCCGGCGGCCGACACCGGCTCGACGTCGGGCACCACCGACAGCCAGGTGCCACCCTCGCCGGCGAAGCGCGCCGTCACCTCGGGGCCCACGGGGATCTCGGCCCCGTCGATGTACACACCGGTGCCGGCGTCCACCCGGCCCACGCCGTCCAGGCGGGACAGGGTGGTGGCGTAGCGGGCCACGGCCTCCTCGGCCGCCGGGCCCGAACCGGCCGACGCCGTGTCGGGCACCACCACCGACAGGGCGCCCGCCTCCTGCGAGCCGTAGTCGTCGCGCAGCACGTCGGAGACCTGCCGGCTCTCGGCCGAGGCGGGCAGGACCCGGTCGTCGGGGCGGCCCAGGTCGAGGTGGCGGAACGGGCTGCCCACCAGCACCAGGCCCACCACCACCACGGTGATGACGGGGATGGGCCGGCGCATGACGGCGGTGGCGATGCGGTGCCACACCCCCTCGCCGACCGGCGGGGCGGCCCGGCGCCCCAGCGCCAGGGCGTCGACCCGATGGCCGAGCACGGCCAGGAGGGCGGGCAGCACCACCACGGCGCACAGGCCGGCCAGGGCCGCCACCGCCACCCCGGCATAGGCGAAGGACCGCAGGAAGGCCTGGGGGAAGACCAGGAGCGCGCACAGGGAGGCGGCCACGGTGAGGGCGCTGAAGGCCACCGTGCGCCCCGCCGTCCGCACCGTGCGCACCACGGCGTCGTGGGGGGCGTGCCCGGCGGCCAGCTCCTCCCGGTAGCGCGACACCACGAACAGGCTGTAGTCGATGGCCAGGCCCAGGCCCATGGCGGTGGTGAGGTTCAGGGCGAAGATCGACACCTCGGTGGCCTCGGCCAGCCCGCGGAGCACCACGAAGGTCCCCACCACCGAGAGGGCCCCGATGGCCAGGGGCAGCAGCGAGGCCACCACGCCCCGGAAGATGAGGAGGAGCAGGATGATGGTGATGGGAAGGGCGATGACCTCGGCCCGCAGCAGGTCCTCCTCGACGGTGTGGTTCACGTCGCCGAAGACGGCGGCGAACCCGCCGGTGGTCACCGTGGCCCCGTCGATCCGGCCCCCGAAGCGCTCCCGCAGCTCGCCGGCCCGGGTGACGACGTGGTCCTGGTCGCCCTCGATGCGGGCCACCACCAGGGCGGAGTCGGCGGCCTCGGAGCGCAGCGGCGGCGGCCGGCCCAGGCTCCAGTACGAGGCCACGTCGTCCACGTCGGGCTCGGCGGCCAGCTGGTCGGTGAGGGCCTGGGCCGAGGCGGCCACGGTGGCGTCGTCGACGGTGGTGCCCTCCTCGGCGGTGACCAGGAGGACGAGGTTGGGCGAGCCCGTGCCGAACCGCTCGGCCAGGACGTCCTCGGCCCGGGACGACTCCGACGAGGGGTCGTCGAAGCCCCCGGCCGAGAGGTGGTCGGCCACGCCGCCCCCCACGGCCCCGGCGGCCACGAAGGCGACGGCGGCCAGGACCAGGATCAGGACGCGGCGGCGGACGGAGAGGTGGGCGAGCCGGGTCAGCATGCGGGGGCCCTCGCTTCCAGGTACCATCGATAACGTAACGTTGATAACCATGCCGGGTCGAGGCGGCGCTGTCGAGATGACGTGCGTCACCGGCCCGATGTGACGACATTGACCCCGGTCGGGAACAGAACCGGCCCCCCGTGCGTCTGGACAGTTGATGAGCGAAGGGAGGCGGGGCCTCGTGGTCGCCCGTGAGGACGAACCCACCCCCTCCCAGGCCGGCCACCACAGCCGACCTGCCTCCTGGAGCCGCTCTGGCGGGAACCAGCCAGTCGTCGGGGCCACGAACCCCGACGGCTGGCCTTCCGGCCTGGCCGAGCTCTACGTCGAGGAGCGCCTGGCGTTGGTCCGCCTGGCCTACCTGCTGACCTCCGACCCCCAGGTGGCCGAGGAGCTCGTCCACGACGCCGTCCTCGCCCTCCGCCCCCGGTGGGACGACATCGACCACCCCCCGGCCTACCTGCGCACCGCGGTGGTCAACCGGTGCCGCTCCTGGCTCCGCCGGGCCCGCACCGAGCGGGCCCACGCCCCCCTGCCCCGGCCCCCGGCCGAGCTGGAGGCCGACGAGCTGTGGGACGCCCTCGCCACCCTGGACGACCGTCGCCGCACCGCCATCGTCCTCCGCTTCTACGAGGACCTGCCCGACGAGCAGATCGCCGCCGTCCTGGGCTGCCGCCCGGCCACGGTGCGGACCCTGATCCACCGCGGCCTCCACCTCCTACGGCGGGAGATCGCACGATGACGCCCCCCCCGGGCCCGGGCCCCGACATCGAGCTGGAGGGCGAGGTGCGGGCCATGCTGCGCCGCCGCGCCGCCGACGTGCAGGTCGGCGGCCTCGCTCCCGGCCTGCCCGCGGGCCGGCGCCCGTCCCCCGGCGCCGCCGCCCGACCCGGCCACGGCCCGCCCCCGGCCCGGCTGGCGGTCCTGGCCGCGGCCCTGGTGCTGGTGGTGGCGGTGGCCGCGGTGCTGGTGACCGAACGGGGGGGCGGCGACGACGAGCCGATCATGGCCGAGGGCCGCGACCCGGCTGCTGTCGAGGTCGTGGGCGTGCTCGAGGTCGACGACCTCCCGGCCCTCGACCTGGCCTCCGTGCCCGCGCTGTGGACCGCCGACGAGCCGGCCATCGACGTGGCCACCGCCTACCTCTCGGCCCGCCTCCGGACCGGTCCCGGGCGCTCCCTGGCGGTGGAGCCCGGCGAGGTCCAGGGGCCGCGCTGGGCGTCGGTGTCGTGGTCCCTGGACGGCGGGCGCCCCACGTCGCCGCCCGTCCCCGCCACGGGCACCACCTACCTGCGCCGCCACGCCGCCGGCTGGAGCGTGGTCGCCACCCTGAGCGGCGGGGTCGACCTCACCACCACCGCTCGCCGGGGCGGTGCGCTCCTGGGATCGGTGGAGAGCACGACCGACGGCTCGTTGGCCGTCGACGTCACCGACCTCGACGGGGTGCCGGTGCCCGGCTCCCCCAACCTCGACGGCGCGGCCTCGGGCCCGGGGGGCCCTCCACTGGGCACGGCGGCCCGGTCGGCCGAGCGGCCGGTGACGGTCGACGTCCCGGTCCCCGACGGCCAGCCCGCCGTCCTGCGGGTGTCGCACCTGGACGGCGACCAGGAGCCGCGGGACCTCTCCGAGATCGCCTTCCCGCCCGAGCCGGACCTCGAGGACGAGAGCGAGACCGCCACCACGTTCTCCCCGCCGTTCGAGGAGCCCGATGTGGCCCACGTCTGGAGCTCGGCGCCCGGCCAGCCCGGCCAGGTGGTCTCGCCGGAGGAGGCGGCCAGCCGGTTCGTCTCCGAGCGGGCCGGGGTCGAGGTCGTGGCCGCCGAGGCGGCCGGTCCCGACGGCACCGGCGCCGTCGAGGTGGTGGCCACCGTGCCCGGGGGCGCCCGGGTCCGGGTGGACCTGGAGCCGGCCGGCGGCCTCTGGCTGGTGGTCGAGGTGGGCGGGGGAGGGGTGGCCCTGGCCACGCTCGACGGCGTGCCCACGCCCACCTGGGACCGCTCCCGGGTGCCTCCCGCGGCCGACACCTACTCCACCGACGTCCGCGACCGGGGCCGGGGGTGGCGGGACCGCTACTCGGCCGGCGTGGCCGCCGACGGGCCCGGCCCCCCGCTCACCCTGCCCGGGACCGGCCCACCCCCCGGTGACATCGGGGCCGCGGTGGTGGTGTGGCGCGACGGTGCGGGCCAGGTGGTGGGCATCGCCGCCAACCCCCTCTGAGGGCGCCCGACACCGGCGCGCTGGTCAGATCAGGGGCCAGGGGATCCGGCGGCCCGTCGGGTCGTGGGGGAACTGCCGGGCCGAGCGCAGCACCCGGGCCCGGCGCAGCACGGCCTCGGCCTCGTCGTCGAGGAGCAGAGCGGCGACCGGCCCGGGCAGGCCGGTGGCCAGCAACGTGGCCACCCCGTCCATGACGTCGTCGGGCACCGGCAGGCCGGCGAAGTCCCAGATGACGGTGCGGAGCCGGGCCTCGGTGGAGAAGCACAGGCCGTTGTCGATGCCCCAGACGTGGTCGTCGCCGTCGACCAGGACGTGCCCGCCCTTGCGGTCGGTGTTGTTGGCCAGGAGATCGAAGGCGCACATGCGCATCAGCTGGCCGTCGTGGTGCCCTTCGTCCCGCAGGACGAAGTAGTGCCGGGAGAAGTCGGCCTCCACGAAGCGCTGGAGCGAGCCCACGCCCAGCGGCGCGTCCTCCCGCACCACCGTGCCCGGGACCAGGTCCCAGCCCAGGGCGGCCGACAGCTCGTAGGCGGCCGCCTCCCGGCGGAACAGCCCCTCGGGGAAGTCCCACAGCGGCCGCTCACCCCGCAGGGGCTTGTACACCGCCTTCAGCCCCGGCGGCAGGTCGGAGGTGTCGCGCCGTCCCGGGGGGCTCCGGTCGGGGGCATCGTCGCCGGCCTCGACGCGCACCTCGGCCCCGGCCGCGGCCAGGGGCTGGCCGGGATCGTCGCCGGGGTCGTCATCGGGATCGGCCCCGCCGGCCTCGACCTCGGCCACCGACACCAGGAACGTGGCGTTGCTGCTCTCGACGATGCGACCCAGCAGGGCCACGGGCGCGGTGCGCAGCCGATCGAGGGGTTCCGGGGGCGGGGCCACGACGGTCGGCCGGGCGGGATCAGCGGGGCGGGCCGTGGCCGTTGGTGCGCGGGCAGGCGTGGTCGGGACCCATGGGGTGGCCGCACACCGGGCACGGGGGCCGGCCCCCCTCCACCAGGGCGGTGGCGTGGTCGACCAGGGCCGTGACCTGGGCCCGGGTCAGGCGCACCCGCAGGCTGGCCCGGTTGGCACCGAGGAGGTCGTCCTCGTCGTCGAGCTCGCCCGCCTCCTCGACCAGGATGACGATGCGGTCGGCCACGTCGTCGTAGGCCACCGAGAGGGTGCCGGCCACCCAGGCCGGGTCGTGCGGCGGGACCAGGGCCAGGTCCAGCGCCGGGTCGCCCTCCACCACCGGGAGGTCGGCCAGCACGCCCTGGAGGTACTCGGCCAGGGCCGCCACCTGCTGCTTCTCGCACTTCACGGTGACCTGGGTGTCCCCGGCCACGGCCTGGAGCAGGAAGACCCTCCGGCCGGGCTCGCCCACCGCGCCGGCGGTGAAGCGGTCGACGGCCTCGAAGTCCTGGCTCTCGCTCATCGCCGACCTCCCCGGTGGGGGGGACGGCCGGGACGGGAGCCGTCCCGCCGGCGGGGGGGCCCGCTCACGAGGCGACCAGGGCGCCCAGGTCGCCCTCGGTGGTGTTCACGGCCAGGACCACGGTGGAGGTGGGCCCGTAGGCCACCGCCGAGACGGAGCACGGGGACACCACGATGCGCTGGAAGGCGTCCAGGTGGGCCCCCAGGGCCTCGTTGAGGGCCGCCTTGATGGGATCGGCGTGGCTCACCAGCACGATGGTGGCCCCGGGGTGGGCGGCGCACAGGCGGCGGGTGGCCCCCACCACGCGGCCCTGCATCTCGGCGAAGGACTCCCCGCCCGGGAACCGGAAGGCGCTGGGGTGGCCCTGGACCGCCTTCCACTCCGACCGCTTCCGCAGGTCGGCCAGCTTCGCCCCCGTCCAATCGCCGAAGTCGGCCTCCAGCAGGCCCTTGTCCACCTTGACCCGCAGCCCGAGGGCCCGGCCGATGGGGGCCGCCGTCTCTTGGGTGCGCTCCAGGGGCGAGGCGTAGACCGCCGCCACCCCCTTCAGCCCGCCGATGCGGCCCGCCGTCGCCTCGGCCTGGGCCCGGCCCTGGTCGGCCAGGTGCAGGCCCGGCGCCCGCCCGGGCAGCACGGCCCCGGTGGTGGGCGTGGCGCCGTGGCGCACGAACAGGACGCGGGTGGCCTTCGGCTGGGTCGGGCGAGCCATGCGTCGGGCAACCTAGCGGCCCGTCTCCCGTGCCCCTCCCCGCCGCGCCGGGCCGGACCGGCCCGTCCACCCCGTACCCTCCGGGCGTGGCCCCCCGCCGTCGCCCCGACACGCTGGCCCGGCTGGAGGCCGACATCGTGGCCTGCCGGGCCTGCCCCCGCCTGGTGGCCTGGCGGGAGCAGGTCGGCCGGGACAAGCGGGCCGCCTTCCGGGACGAGGAGTACTGGGCTCGCCCCATCCCGGGCTTCGGCGACCCGGCCGCCCACCTGGCCATCGTGGGCCTGGCCCCCGCCGCCCACGGGGCCAACCGGACCGGGCGCATCTTCACCGGCGACCGTTCCGGCGACGTCCTCTACGCCGCCCTCCACCGGGCCGGCTACGCCAACCAGCCCCACAGCACCCACCGGGACGACGGGCTGGAGCTGACCGGGGCCTGGATCACCTGCCCGGTGCGGTGCGCCCCGCCCGGCAACGCTCCCACCCCGGCCGAGCGCGACACCTGCCGACCGTACCTGGAGCGGGAGATGGCCCTGCTGGCCGACGTGCGGGTGCTGCTGGTGCTGGGCGGCTTCGGCTACCAGGTGGTGTGCGGGCTCCTGGGCGTGCGTCCCCGGCCCCGCTTCGGCCACGGCGTGGAGGTGCCGCTGCCCGATGGCCGCACGCTCCTGTGCTCGTACCACGTCAGCCAGCAGAACACCTTCACCGGGCGCCTCACCCCGGCCATGCTCGACCAGGTGCTGAGCCGGGCCCGGGCCCTGGGCAGCGATTCGGGGGCATCCGGGGGGCGCCGGTAGGGTCGACGCCCGATGTCGCGCTCCGTCCCGTCTCCCCGCTCCCGGCGCCTGGTGCTGGTCGCCGTCGCCCTGGCGCTGGTCGCCCTGTTCGGGGCCTGCACCCACCAACGCCAGATCCCCGACAAGTACGGCGAGACCACCGAGAAGAACTTCGCCGAGGGCTGCACCCGCACCCTCCGGCAGAGCAGCCCCGACGCCGAGGGGGCCAACGCCACCGACCTGGGGGGCTCCGAGCCCTACACCGCGGCCGAGGCCGAGGACGTGTGCACCTGCACCTACGAGGGCATCTCCGGCGAGGGGGGCATCCCCTACGAGCGGTTCAAGGAGATCACCGCCGACCGGGAGGAGGAGGCCGGGCCCCTGCCCGAGGAGGTCCTCACCATCGTCGAGCGGTGCCGCTCCGAGGTCCGCCCGGGCTGATCCCTCAGGCGCCGGCCCCCGGCGCGGTCGCGGCCGCAGTCGTGGCCTCGGCCGGGGCCCCCGGGGCGGTGCTGGCTGCAGGGGCCGCGTCCGGCTTGGGTGCCGGCGGCGGGAGCATGCGAGGGGTGTCGACGGGCACGCCCTCGGCCGGCCAGCGCTTGCGGCTCTTGGCCGCCAGCTTGTGCATCAGCTCGATGGCCCCGGGGTCGTCGTCGCCCGGCCGGGTCTCGATGCGCCCGGCCGCCACCAGCCGCTGGATCACCTCGCGGCCCAGCTCGGTGCGCACGATGGTGAGCGTCCAGTCGTTGTACTTGCCGATGCCGCCGGTGGAGATGTCGGCGTGCTCGGCCGCGAAGTCGGGGCAGTGGGTGCAGCCCTCCCGGGTCCAGGCGTGGCACTCCTTGAGCGGCACCTCGTGGTACTCGCCGTCGTGGGTCCAGATCTGGAACTTGCCCTTGATGTTGACCTTCTTGATCATGGCCCGGGTCAGGCCGTACTTGGCCTCGAACAGCTCCTCGAAGATGGCGTCGTCGAAGGTCTTGGAGCACAGCAGCCCGATGTTGAACTTGATGGGCTTGCTGACCTTGCCCACCTTCCTCGACCACATCACCGGCGGCACCGAGCTCTGGCAGCTCATCCCCACCAGGGCCAGGTCCTTCAGGCCCCTCTCCATGGCCTCCGGGAGGGCCAGGGTGTTGGCGGAGTACGTGTAGCGGCTGCCGGCCGCGGCCATGATCTCCTCCGGCGTGGTGGCCAGGCCGGGGACGGCCTTCCAGGTGGAGCCGTCGCCCTCCAGGTAGGAGACCAGGGCGCCGTCGATGTAGCCCTCCTCCAGCAGCCACAGCAGCATGGCGCTGACCAGGCCGCCGTCCTGGCCGGCCTCGTGGACGCCGTCGTCGGAGGCCCGGGTCAGGAGGATGTCGGAGTAGACGCCCGAGATCTCGTCCTCGGTGCGGGCCCGGCCGAAGAGGTGCTCGTCGGCCTGGCTCTCCCAGTGCTGGTAGCGGGGGCAGGCCCGCGTGCAGGTGGTGCAGCCCTTCTGGCCGTGGACGCAGTCGCCGGCGCCCAGCTCCTCCTCCAGGTGGAAGGGCTTGTAGCCGCCGGCGACGTGGTCGTAGCCGATCACGTCGTGGGGGCACGAGATCACGCAGCCGGCGCAGCCGGTGCAGAGGTTGGTCGTGATGACCTCCTCGTAGAGCTCCTTCCACTGCGCCGTCCACCGCGTGCGGGGAGCCGGCGCGGCAGGGGGGGAAGAGGCCGCTGCCACATCCGTCATGCGGCGCATCGTAGGACCCCGCCCCGGGCCCGCCCCACCGACGGGGCGCCGTTGGCGCCGCCCGGGGCGGTCGACCACCATGGCGCCATGGACCTGACCTATCCGGCCGAGGCCGAGGAGTTCCGCCGCCAGATCCGGGCCTGGCTGGTGGAGAACCTCCCCGAGGGCTGGTTCGACGAGGGCTTCGAGATGAGCCCCGAGGAGCGGGCCGCGTTCAACGAGCGGTGGACCAAGACCCTCTACGAGGGCGGGTGGATCTGCGCCACGTGGCCCGAGGAGTACGGGGGCAAGGGCCTCTCGCTCATCCAGGGCGTGGTCCTCTCCGAGGAGTTCTCCCGGGCCAAGGCGCCCATGCGGGCCGACTTCTTCGGCGACACCCTGGTGGGGCCGACCATCCTCCAGTGGGGCACCGAGGAGCAGAAGCAGCACCTCCTGCCCCAGATCCTGAAGGGCGAGGTGCGCTGGTGCCAGGGCTTCTCGGAGCCCGAGAGCGGCTCCGACCTGGCCTCGCTGTCGACCCGGGCCGTGCTCGACGGCGACGAGTGGGTCATCACCGGCCAGAAGGTGTGGACCACCCAGGCCCAGTTCGCCGACTACTGCTTCCTCCTGGCCCGCACCGACCCCGACGCCAAGAAGCACGCCGGCATCTCCTACCTGCTGGTGCCCATGCAGCAGGACGGCATCGAGGTGCGGGGCATCGTGCAGCCCGACGGCACCGACGAGTTCAACGAGGTCTTCTTCGACGGGGCCCGCTGCCCCAGGGGCAACGTCCTGGGCGGGCTCAACGACGGGTGGAAGGTGGCCAACTCGACGCTCGGGTTCGAGCGGGGCATGTCGGCCACCACCGGCCACCGCCGCTTCGAGGAGGAGCTGCGCCTGATGGTCGGCGCGGCTCGGGCCAACGGCGCCATCGATGACCCCCTGGTCCGCCAGGGCCTGGCCCGCTTCCACACCAAGATCCAGATCCTGCGCATCAACGGCCTCCGCAACCTGACCGCCAACCTGACCGGCAAGCGGGACCCCGGCGTGGCCGCCCTGGGGGCCACCAACAAGATGTTCTGGTCGGAGATGCACAAGGAGGCCATGGAGCTGGCCCTGTCCATCTTCGGGGCGGGGTCGCTGCTCTCGACCGTCGGCCCCGAGAGCGGGGGCTGGCCGGGCACGGTCCGCTCCGCCGGCCGGGAGGCCTACCCCGTGAGCCCCATGGTCTCGGCCTTCTTCTTCAGCCGGTCCGAGACCATCTGGGGCGGCACGTCGCAGATCCAGCGCAACATCGTGGGCGAGAAGGTCCTGGGCCTGCCCCGCGAGCCCAAGCCCGCGTCGTCCCCGGCCGCCGGGTAGGCCCCCGGTGGGCGGGGAGGGGAGCGGCGACGGGCTGGTCGAGGCGGGCTGGTGGCGGGCCCGGCAGGACGACTACCTGGCCGCGGCCACCACGGCGTGGTTCCCCCGCTCCCCGCTGAACGTGATCGACCACCTCGAACGGTCGCGCCGCCAGCCGGAGCACCGGTTCGACCCCGCCGTCCTGGACGAGGAGGTGGTGGCGGCCTGGTGCCGGCGCGTCGACGGGTGGCTGGACTGCGCCGACTTCGACGTCCTGCGTCTGCTCACCCTGTGGCACGGCTACCGCGACCTCCTGCCCGACCACGTCCTGGCCGCCCTGCGGGAGCGGTTCCTGGGCTTCCGCTACTGGTACACCGACCCGGCCCCCGACGGCGTGGTCGACCACCGCTGGTACTGGTCCGAGAACCACCGGCTGATCTTCCACACCTGCGAGCACCTGGCCGGCCAGGCCTTCCCCGACGAGCGCTTCGGGGCCGCGGGCCTGACCGGCGACGAGCACCGCCGCCGGGCGGCCACCGCCCTGGGCCAGTGGTTCGACGAGAAGGCTCGGGACGGCTTCAGCGAGTGGCACTCCGACGCCTACTACGAGAAGGACCTGGTGCCCCTGGTGAGCCTGGCCGAGCTCGCCGACGACCCGGCCCTGGCCCAGCGGGCGGCCACCTTCGCCGACCTGGTCCTCTACGACTTGGCCCTCCACTCCCACAGCGACAACAACGGCTCCACCCACGGGCGCTCGTACATGCGGTTCAAGGCCACTGCCCCCAGCCAGACCGTGTTCTCGGCCCTCAAGCTCTGCTTCGACCGCACCGACGCCCCCTGGCCCCTGGAAGACGGCGACGAGGCCGAGCTGCTGCCCCGCCACGAGGGGGCCACCTTCCTGGCCCGGGCGGCCCGCTACCGCCCCCCCGACGTCGTCCGCCGGGTGGCCCGCCACCAGGGCGAGGTGGTGGACCGGGAGGGCATGGGCGTGGCCCTCGACCCGGGCGAGCCGCTGGCCGACGACCCGCAGCGGCCCGACGGACTGTCCTACACCGACCCCGACCTGGTGCCGTTCTGGTGGGATCGGGGGGCGCTCACGCCGTGGCAGCTCATCGGCTTGACCGTCGACACCCTGGACCGGCACGACCTGTGGGACAGCGCCCTGTTCGCCCAGTTCAAGGCCGTGCGTGACGTGTTCGGGTCCGACCCGGCGGTGTTGCGCCAGCTCACCCACGACCTGCATCGCCTGGTCAACGCCGGGCTGCTGGAGCGGGTCGACACCTACACCTGGCGCAACCGCCACGCCCTGCTGTCCACCGCCCAGGCCTACCGGCCCGGCTGCGTCGGCTACCAGCACCACATCTCGCAGGCCACCCTGGACGAGCACGCCGTGGTGTTCACCACCCACCCCGGCAACGGGCCGTCACCCCGGGCCGGCGACTACCTGGACCACGACCGGTGGTGGACGGGGAGCGCCACCCTGCCCCTGGCCGTGCAGCACGGGAGGGTGGTGGTCCAGGCCTACGCCCCCGGCTTCCCCTCACCCGGCGAGGGCCCGCTGGCCCCCTTCGCCTACTGCGACCACACCCACGCCTACCTGCCCACCGAACGCTTCGACGAGGTGGTGACCGAGGGGGCGTGGACGGTGGCCCGGCGGCGGGACGGTTACGTGGCGGTGTGGTCGTGGCGACCGACGCGGTGGGCCCACCACGACCCGGCCGAGGTGTTCACCAACGGCCTGGTCGAGCCGTTCGAGCTGGTGGCCGAGGGCGGGCCCGACAACGTGTGGGTCCTGGAGGTGGGCGACGCCGAGCGGTGGGGCAGCTTCGACCGGTTCCGGGCCGCGGTGGCCGCCGCCCCGGTCGAGGTGGAGGACCAGGGCTGGGGCGACGACGGCGCCCACCGGGGCTTCGCCGTCCGCTACGCCTCGCCCGCCGAGGGCGTGGTGGAGGTGGACCCCGACGGCTCGCTGCGGGTCGACGGCGAGGCCGTGGCCATCGACGGCTACCCCCGCTTCGCCAACCCGTTCTCCACCGTGGCCGGCGGCGATCCGGAGCTCACCATCGCCGACGACCTCGGCGCCTTCACCCTCGACCTGGCCGCCGGCACCCGCGGCCCGACCGACCGACCGACCTGACGAGGAGGGCCCCGTGCCCGGCATCACCCTGGAGCGCCACGACGGCGTGGCTGTGCTCACCGTGGACAACCCGGAGCGGCGCAACGCCCTCGACCCCGGCATCGCCCGTGACCTGATCGACGTGTGCGACGAGGTCGACGCCGACCCTGCCGTGGGCGCCGCGGTGGTGCGGGGGGCGGGGGGCACGTTCTGCTCGGGCGCCGATCGAGCCGTGCTCGACTCGGGCCAGCCCCAGGCCGGCGACGAGACCTACAAGGCCATGGGCCTGGTGTACCGGTCGTTCCACCGGGTGGGGCAGCTGGCCGTGCCCACCGTGGCCGCGGTGCGGGGGGCGGTGGTGGGGGCGGGGCTCAACCTGATGCTGGCCACCGACCTGCGGGTGGTGGCCGACGACGCCAAGGTGCTGGCCGGGTTCCTGCGCATCGGGGTCCACCCGGGGGGCGGCTTCTTCACCCTGGCCGGGCGGTCGGCGGGCCGGGAGGCGGCCGCCGCCCTGGGCCTGTTCAGCGAGACGCTGGTGGGCCCGGCCCTGGTGGAGGCGGGGGTGGCTTGGCAGGCCGTCCCCGACGGGGAGGTGGACGAGCGGGCCCTGGCCCTGGCCGGCCGGGCCGCCGCCGACCCCGAGCTGGCCCGCCTGGCCGTGCAGTCGTTCCGGCGGGAGCTGGGCCCCCCGGCCATCCCGTGGGACGTGGCCATCGACTTCGAGCGCCCGTCCCAGATGTGGTCGCTCGACCGCCGCGCCGCTGTCACCGACCCCTGATCCTCGGCGAGGCACCGCCGTCGACTAGAACGGAGCATATGCTCGGTTTCGGGGGGGAGGGTGGGACGGCTGGCGGCCGCCCCCGGGGGGTGGGGTCGTCGTGACCGGGCTCGAGGTGCTGGTGGCGCTGGCCGCGGTGGCCGCCGGGTCCACCGTGCAGCGGACCCTCGGCTTCGGAGCGGCGCTGGTGTCGGTGCCCCTCCTGTTGCTGATCGACCCCCGCCTGGTGCCCGGGCCCATCACCATCGCCGGCCTGGCCCTCATCGGGCTGATGTTGGTGGGCACCCACCGCGACGCCGACTGGCGGGGCGTCCGGTGGATCGCCGTCGGGCTGGTGCCGGGCACGGTGGTGGCCGGCGTGGCCGTGGCCCTCCTGCCCCAGACGATGCTGGTGGCGGGGGCCGGCCTGCTCATCCTGGCCGCGGTGGGGGCGGTGCTGGCCCAGCGGCACCCCCCGGTCGGGCGCCGGTCGCTGTTGGGCAGCGGGGCCCTGTCGGGCTTCATGGGCACCACCGCCGGGGTCGGCGGGCCCCCCGTGGCCCTGCTGTACCACGGGGCCCAGGCTGCGGTGCTGCGCGCCACCCTGGCCCGGGTCTTCCTGGTCAGCGCGGTGCTTACCCTGGTGGCCCTGGCCGGGGCCCGGCGCCTGGGCACCACCGAGTGGATGACAGGCCTGGCCCTCATGCCGGGTGGCCCCTTGGGCTACGCCGTCGGTGGGCGCCTGGCCGGGCGCGTCGACGGGGCCCGGCTCCGCACCGGTGTCCTGGTGGTGTCGGCCCTCTCCGCCCTGGCCGCCATCGCCCGCGCCCTTCTCTGACCCTGGAGGGACGAGCGCGTGGCATCCCGTGGGTCAGCCGGGGAAGGCCCAACGGGTGGCGCGGGTGGAGAACTCCTCCTCGCGCTCGATGACGGCGAGGGCGCGGTCCGGGGCCACCGCGTAGCAGGCGTGGCTGCGGATGAAGTCGGCGTTGATGTCGGGGGAGATCGGCTGGTACTTGGCCAGGTAGGCGGCGATCCACCGCTCCCGGTCGTCGCCCGGTTCCACCGGTGTGGCCGTGCCCTCGACTGACAGGCACTCGACGGTGTCCTCGGTCATGACCACCACTTGGGGGTTGGCGGCCAGGTTGCGGGCCTTGCGGGCGTTGGGGGAGCAGGAGAAGAAGAAGCCGGGGCGCTCGCCGTCCCACACCCCCCAGACGGGCAGAGCGTGCGGCCGGCCGCCGGCCGAGACGGTGACGACCCAGAAGTTGCGGTTGGCGGCCAGCCGCTCGGCGGCCCACGACCAGGGCAGGGGCTCCCAGTCGGGCCCGCCGACCCCGTAGTCGGACATGGACGGCTGCTCGGTGCGGGGCTCGGTCACGCCGTGGCACCCTACGCCCACCAAGGTGTGTCCGACACCGACTCCGTCCTCGCCGGCTTCCCCCGCGTCCTGGTCCGCCTCGACCTCCGGTGACCGCGGGGTCGTTGGAGGTCCCTGCCGACCGGGCCGCTCCCGAGGCTCGAGCCGAGGCCCCGCGAGGCCACGGCCCGCCTGGACGCACTGGTGCCGAGCGGTGGCTCAGCCCGGCCGAGCCACGGGCCGGGTTGTGGCGCTCGGGGCCGGCATCAGGTGGTGGCGGGAACGTCGAGGCTGGCGAGGAGGGCCTCGACGCAGGCCCGGATGTCGTCGCGGATGGGGCGGACGTGCTCGAGGTCCTGGCCGGCGGGGTCGTCGAGATCCCAGTCCTCGCAGCGCTTGCCGGGGAAGAGAGGGCAGGCGTCGCCGCAGCCCATGGTGATGACGACGTCGGCCGCGCCGACGATCTCGTCGGTCCAGGGCGTGGGGTGCTCGCCGGAGATGTCGATGCCGACCTCGGCCATGGCGGCGATGGCGACCGGGTTGATCTGGGTGGCGGGTTCGGAGCCGCCGGACCAGGCGACGGCGCGGTCGCCGGCGAGGTGGGTGAACCAGCCGAGGGCCATCTGGGAGCGGCCGGCGTTGTGGACGCAGAGGAACAGGACGGTGGGCCGGCCGTCGGTGCTCCTGCCTTCGGCCTTGGCGGGGTCGGGATAGAAGCTGCGGCCGGCCCAGAGGGCGACGTAGACGAGGGCGACGAGCACGGGGACCTCGATGAGGGGGCCGACGACGCCGGCGAGGGCCTGGCCGGAGGTGACGCCGAAGACGCTGATGGCCACGGCGATGGCGAGCTCGAAGTTGTTGCCTGCGGCAGTGAAGGCGACGGTGATGTTGCGGTCGTAGGGCAGTCCCAGGCGGAGCCCGAGAGCGAAGGCGCCGCCCCACATGAGGGCGAAGTAGGCGAGCAGCGGGATGGCGATGCGGGCCACGTCGCCAGGTGCGGAGGTGATGGCGTCGCCCTGGAGGGCGAAGAGGACGACGATGGTGAACAGCAGCCCGTAGAGGGCGACCGGGCCGATGCGGGGCAGGAACCGCTCCTCGTACCACTCCCGGCCCCGGCGCGCCTCGCCCAGGAGGCGGCTGAGGGAGCCGGCGGCGAGGGGGACGCCGAGGAAGAGGAGCACGGCCCGGGTGATGTCCCACAGGCCGACGCCGAGGGCTTCACCGTCGCCCCAGCCGAGCCAGCCCGGCAGCAGGTCCAGGTAGAACCAGCCGAGCAGGGAGTAGGCGGCGATCTGGAACACCGAGTTGACCGCCACCAGGAACACCGCGGCCTCCCGGTTCCCGCCGGCCAGGTCGTTCCAGATGAGGACCATGGCGATGCAGCGGGCGAGGCCGACGACGATGAGCCCGGTCCGGTACTCCGGCAGGTCCGGCAGCAGCGCCCAGGCGAGGACGAACATGAGCGCCGGGCCGATCAGCCAGTTCAGGGCCAGCGAGGCGCCCACCATGCGCCGGTCGGTGGTGACGGTGCCGAGCTGGGAGTACCGGACCTTGGCCAGCACCGGGTACATCATCAGCACCAGCCCGACGGCGATCGGCAGCGACACCGAGCCGACCTTGATGGCATCGAGGCCGTCATCCAGCCCGGGGACCACGCGCCCCAGGCCCAGGCCGAGGGCCATGGCGGTGATGATCCACGCCGGCAGGAACCTGTCCAGCGGCGAGAGCCGGTCGAGGACCGCGGGCTCGTCGCGGTGGGTCCTGGTGGTCGCCACCGCCGGTCAGCAGCAGCCGGAAGCGGAGCCGGGCGCGGCCCCGGCGGCGACCGAGGCGCGGATGGCCGCCGGCGTGCAGCAGCTCGCCGTGCCCCCGTCGGGAAGGGCCGTGGTGGCCATCTGCTCGGCGTCACCGGTCTTGACGTAGACCTCCCACGGCGCCCCGTCGGGATCGTTGACCCACGTCTCGGTCTTCGCCGCGTAGCAGCACGTCGTGTCGTCCACCCCGGTGGTCGCCATCCCCTCGCCGGCCAGGCGGGCCTCGGTGGCGATGACCTCGTCACCGGTCTCCACCTCGACCCCGAGGTGGTTCAGGGTGCCGCCCCCCTCGCCCTCGATCAGCACCAGCTTCAGCGGCGGGTCGGCCACGGCGAAGTTGGCGTACCCGGGGCGGACCTTGGCCGGTTCGGTGGCGAGCAGCCTCGAGTAGAAGGCCACCGCCTCGTCGATGTCGGACACGTTGAGAGCGAGCTGCACACGGGACACGATCACTTCCTCCTGATAGATTCAACTGCGTCGATGGATCGACTCTCGCGAATGGATAGAGCGATGTCAATACGTCACGCGGCATCTGACGCCCCCGCCGCCGGGGAGTGCTGCCCGTCCCTCCTCGGCGCACCCATCGGCGTCGACCAGGCCGACGAGCTGGCCGCCGCCTTCGCCGCCCTCGCCGACCCCGTCCGCCTCCGGCTGCTCAGCCTCGTCGCCGACGCCGGAGAGATCTGCTCCTGCGACCTGCAGGAGCCCCTGGGCAAGTCCCAACCCACCATCAGCCACCACACCAAGGCCCTCGCTGACGCCGGCCTCATCGTGGGCGAGAAGCGCGGTCGTTGGGTCTGGTGGTCGATCGTGCCGGACCGCCTCGCCGGGTTGCGCGCCGCCCTCGACACCTGACGTGGCGGAAGGATCTCGATCTGGTCTTCGAGCGCGCCGTCTGAGCGCTCAGTCGGCCGACCTGCTCGCCGGCGCGGCCGCGCCCGTCACCCCGGTTCTGCGACCTCGATGGTCTGGTCCGCCTCGACGCCGGGCACGACGACCTCCTCACCGGTCGCCGGGAACCGGACGGTCACCTCGACCGGATCGGTGTCCTGTCCCAGACCGACGTGGGCGGGGAGCTCGCTCTGGCCGAGGAAGTGGGTGGCCACGCCGATGTGGCGCACCTGGCGACGGCCGCCGGCGCTGGTCACGGTCACGACCGCGCCGAGGGCCTCCCGTCCCGAGGTCGAACCTCGCACCGCGATCCGCAGCCAGTGCCCCGCCTGCCGGGGGCGCGTGAGCAGCACCCGCGGCGGGGCGCCGGTGTCGGCGATGACGACGTCGAGCACGCCGTCGCCGTCGAGGTCGGCGACGGCGAGGCCCTTGCCGTCGCCGTCGGGCACCGGCCCGTCCGGCCCGAGGCCGGCGTCGGTGCTGACATCGGTGAAGGAACCGGTCCCGTCGCCGACCCAGGCGTGGTCGGTCGTGCCCGCGAAGTCCTTCGAGGGTGATGGCGGGACCCCGGGGTCGTACCCGTTGGTGGCCACCAGGTCGAGGTTCCCGTCGACGTCCAGGTCGGCCAGGGCCGTTCCCCAGCCCCACTCGACGTCGACCACCCCGGCGGCGGGCGTGAGCTCGGTGAAGCGCCGGCCGCCGTCGTTGCGAAACAGCTTGCTGCCGGAGTGCTCGCTCACGCAGCCCGGTGGCTCACAGGTGTCGAGGAAGCCGATCGAGGTGGTGAACCAGTCGAGGTCACCATCGCCGTCGACGTCGCCGAAGGTCGAGCCCATGGCGTTGGAGACCGAGGCGAAGGGCGTGTCGGCCGTTCCCTCGGTGAAGGTGCCGTCGGCGTCGTTCCAGAACATCCGGACGGTGCCGAAGTCGCTGGCCACCAGGAGGTCCTGCCAACCGTCGCCGTCCAGGTCGACCAGCGTCGACCCGAAGGCGTCACGGGGGACCATGTCCGCCGGCGTCTCGTCGCCCCGGTTGTCGGGCGTGTCGGTGAGGACGACGCCCGCGGCCTCGGTCACGTCGTCGAACACGCCCGGTTCAGCCGCTCCGCGGTTGCGGAGGAGTCGGGCGTGGGACGAGGGCGCCTCCCCGTAGCGATGGGGAGCGGTCCACTCGGTGGTGTGGATGTCGGTCCACCCGTCGTTGTCGATGTCGCCGAAGCTCACGGTGAAGCCGGCGCGGGGCTCGTCGTCGGCCAGGGCGACGTTGCGGGCCACGGCCTCCTCGGTGAAGGGCCCCGAGCCGTCGTTCATGAACAGGTGGAAGCGGTCGTCGGCGATGGTGGTGACGTAGAGGTCCGGGAACCCGTCGTTCTCGAGGTCCGCCCAGCCCGCCCCGTTCCCGTTCATCGGGCCCTGGTCGAGCCCGTGCTCCTCGGTCACGTCGGTGAAGCGCCCCGAGCCGTCGTTGGCGTACAGCACCCCCGGCGCTCTCAGCCGGGTGAAGTAGAGGTCGGCGTCGCCGTCGCCGTCGAAGTCCCCGGCCGCCACCCCGCCCGCCGACCGCTCCTCCTGGCACGCGGCCAGGGCCTCGATGGCCTCACGGGACGCCTCGCGGGGCGGCGGGTCCCCTGGTTCGCTGAAGAGGCATTCGGGGGGCAGCACGGGGTCTCCCTGGGTGTGGGTGATCCCGATCTCGGCGGCCACCTCCTCGAAGGTGAACGGGGAGGGAGCAGACGGGTCCGCCGACGACTCGGACTCCGGCGTGGTGGCGACGTCGACGTCCGGTTCGACCTCGGCCACGGTCGCGGTGTCCTTCTCGTCACCGTCGTCGCCCAGGCGGGTGGCGAGCACCACACCCATCAGAGCCACGCACGCCACGGCAGCGGCGATGCGAAAGCGGGCCGAGAAGGGCCGCGGGGCCCCCGCCGCCGGATCGCCGGACCTCTCGCTGCGCTCGCTCACGGGGCCGGATCGAAGCTGCCGATGAGTTGGTGGTCCCCTCCCGGCTCCAGGACGAAGCGGCCCCGCACCGGCGCCGGGGCACTCGTCCTGACCAGGTGGCCGTCGTCGATCCAATCGACGGCCACGGTGCCCTCCACCTCGAAGGCGAACAGGGCGGCGGCCTGCGGCGTGGTGTCGGCCCGGGCGATGACCAGCTCGAGGGCGGTGAAGGTGTAGGTGGACACCTCGACCGGGCCCCCGGCGGCCAGCGCGGCCCGGACCTCCTCGATCCGAGGACCGGACACGGCGGTGGCGGCGAGATCGGCGTCACCCCGGCGCAGGGCGTCGGCCTCGATGACCAGACCCTCGACCAGGTCCCGGGCCATGGAGGCGGCGACGTCGTCGGTGAGAGCCGAGATGACGTCGGTCCCCTCGCCCAGGGTCACCGCGGGGACGGCACCCAGTGGCAGTTCGACGACGGGCCGGCCGGCGAAGTTCACGGCCCTCGGGGGATCGACCTCGGGCGTCACCGCGGTGACCGCCAGCGCCGCCCCGAGGGCCAGCACGGCCACCGCCCCGGTGGACACGACCCGGGCCGGGCGGAACCAGCTGCGGAGCCGATCGCTCTCGCTCCCCGCCCGGGGCAGCCACCGCTCGACCAGAGGTCGCAGGCCACAGACCAGGACCAGGCCGCCGATGATGGCGACCTTGGTCGAGAACTCGGTGGCGAAGCCACTGGCCAGGATCGACGACATCGCCCCCACCGTGGCGGCGAACACGAGCCGGGCGACGCGGCCCTGCGGCGCCGTCTTGGGATCGGTGATCATGAAGAAGAGGAAGATGAGGATCTCCGGCGAGCCGACCAGGGCCCACCAGTAGTCGAACCCCTCGACCGCCCCGATGTGCCAGCGGGCCGTCATGGCGTGGCCGCTGGCGGCGACCACGGCCACGATGCCGGCATAGGTGACCCAGAACGTCGCCGCCGCGGCCAGGAGGTGGAGCCGACGGGTGATGGCGACGCCGCCGCCGACGATCACCGCGTAGGTGAGCACCAGCCCGGGCGACCACGGACCCCACCACAGGTCCTGGGGGTTGGCGTGACGGGTTCCGACCACCACGAAGACGATCAGCAGGCCGATGTTCGAGGGGTTGAAGACGTGCTCGCCCCGATACCGGATGACGTACTTGGACAGCAGGGACACGCCAGCGGTGGCCACCCAGATGTGCCAGCCGTCGAGGCTCCACCAGTCGCCGTGCTCGGTGCCCGCGGTGCGGAGCAGCAGCGCCACGCCGTTGCCGGTGAGCAGGGCGCTCGCCGGCCAGGCGATGACCCGGCGGTAGGCGAAGGTGATCCCGAGCTCGAGCACCGCGCAGGTGCCCAGCGACAGCAGGATCTGGGCGATCGACAGCTCGAAGCCGAGGACGGTCTGGCCCAGGACCTGGACCGACAGCAGCACGCCGGCGACGTGCAGGCGCGGGTCGTGCAGCGACGGCAGGAGCACCGGGTACCGGTGCGCGCCGAGGCGGACGCTGTGCTCCCGCGCCGACGCCACCTTCGCGGGAGGTGCCTTGCCCCGCCCGATCGTCACGATGTCGGTCATCGTCCGGCCTCGCCGATCGGCTCAGGCCGGTGCCGGGCCCAGGCGAGACAGCTCGTCGATGGCCTTGAGCCGGCACCCGCAGGCCGCCGGCTTGCTCCGCTCCGACACGGGCGGGACCATGTGGACGTACATGGCCACGACCATGGGCGCGAACACCACGACGTTGTAGAAGAGGTGGAGCTCGACCCGGGGGTAGAAGAGCTGGACGACGCTGGTGGGCACGTCCTTCCCGAAGAACGGCGTGTCGGTGGCGGCCTGGACGAAGAGCAACAGGTGCTCGATGTGGTGCCAGAACTGGAGCCCGAGGGCGATGGTCCACCACGTGCGGGCTCGTCCCGTCATCCCCGGGCGGAGGAGGAACAGGCCGATCAGCATCACCACGGCGTAGCCGTAGTGGAGCCACTCCTCCTTGATCAGGACGGGGAAGGCCGCACCGAGCACACCCCGGGCTTCCGGCCGCGGCGTGTCCGACACCCATATCTGGAAGGCCTGCACCAGGTGCTCGGCCCAGTGGGCCACGACGATGCCGAGGAAGGCCCACATGGCCGTCCGATGCCATCGCCCGTTCAGGGCGGCGACGAACCGCCGCGCCCCTCCCGTCTCCTCCGTGGCCGCGTCCGAGGTCGTCGTCGTGGTCGTGGTCATGATCCCCTCCCCTACCTCGCCCCCTCGGCGAAGTGACGAAGATCATAGCCCCACACTCGTGAGATGTGTCGAGGCATCAGGATCACCTCGGCGGCGAGCAACCTCGCCGCACGTCCGCGGGCTCGGTCATCGACGGGTGAAGGTCACGTGGGTGACACCGCTGGGTGAGGAGGCCGCCTCGATCTCATAGCGCTCCTCGACGCCCTCGATGCCGTCCCACAGGCGAACGCCGCGGCCGAGCAGGATCGGCACCTGCACGACGTGGAGCGTGTCGATGAGGTCGGCGGCGAGGAAGTCGCGAACGACGGTCGGACCACCGCCGAGGCGCACGTCGAGGTCGCCGGCGGCCTCTCGGGCGAGGTCGAGCACCTCGTGCGGGGTGGCGTCGACGAAGTGGAACACGGTGCCGCCCTCCATCTCGATCGATGGGCGCGGATGGTGGGTCAGCACGAACACCGGCGTGTGGAACGGTGGGTTCGGCCCCCACCAGCCACGCCACTCGTCGTCGGTGCCGACATCGGTCCACGGGCCGGTCTGCGGGCCGAACTTGCCCCGGCCCATGATCTCGGCCCCGAAGCCCAGGCCGTGGCGTGCGGCGAACGAGTGGTCGACACCTGCGGTGCCACCGGGCTCGCCGACCATCGACCGCCAGAACCGGGTGGCGAACATCCACTCGTGCAGGTGTTCCCCGGCGTGGCCGAACGGCGCATCGAACGTGATGCCGTCGCCCGTCCCGAACCCGTCCAGGGAGATCGAGAAGTTGTGGACCCGGACCTGGGACATGGCGGCCTCCCGAGCGGTGGCCGCCGAGAGTATCCCGATCAGGGTCGGAGATCGGCGGCTCTGACGGCGTCCCGTGGTCACGAGACGCTGATGAGGGCCGGTCGCCTACGGTGGCGCATCCGGATCCTTGTGTGTGCGTCGGCCGCGCCGCTCCCGCCCTTCGACGGGATGCGACGCCACCTGCGGACGCTGGTCGATGCCCTGGCGATCGACCACGACGTCTGTGTCGTCGCCCTGCGGTGGCCGGGCCAAGCGGGGGTCGTCGAGGGCGTGGAGCTTCACCTGCTGGAGCCGCCCGACGGTGGCGGGTGGCGGGGCGCACGCGACCGGGCGGCCGCGGTCCTCCTCGGACGGCCGGTCGACTGGAGGCGGCAGGCCCGCCCCTTCCGCGGCAGCCTCCCGGGGCTCCTCGCCGAGCGGTCCTTCGACGTCGCTCACATCGCGCTCGACGACCTCGCCCTCGTGGCTCCCCTGCTGGGCCGCCTGCCGGCCGTCGTCGCCCCGCTCGACGCCCGCCACCTCACCATCCGGGCCCAGCGCCTCGACGCGACGGGCGCTCGACGCCACTGGCGGGCCCACCAGGAGCGAGCGGTCCGCCGCGCCCTCGCCCGGGACCTCCGGCCCTTCGGGGCAGCCGTGTTCGTGACCGACGAGGACGCCGAGGCCGTCCGACGGCTCGATCCGGCACTCCCGACGCGGGTGATCCCGATCGCGGTGGACGCCACCGTCTACGCCCCTCCCGACGAGGCGCCCCCGCGGGAGGAGGAGCTGATCGTCTTCACCGGCACGCTCGATGCGCCGGCCAACGTGGCCGCCGCCCGGCGCCTGGCGACCAGCGTGCTGCCCCTCGTCCAGGATCACGTCCCCGGCGCCCGGCTCGCGTTGGTCGGACGGGCTCCGGCGGCCGCGGTGCGGGCTCTCGGGGGGCGCCCCGGTGTCGAGGTGGTGGCGGACCCCGATGACCTCCGGCCCTGGCTCTGGCGGGCCGGCGCCTTCGCCAGCCCCACGGCCCAGGCCAGCGGGATGAAGAACACGCTCCTGGAGGCCATGGCGGCGGGGGCGGCCGCGGTGGCGTCCCCGGCCGCCTGTCGTGGGCTCGACGTGCGCGACGACGTCCACCTGCTGCTCCGCCGGAGCGACGAGGACCTGGCCGAGGGCATCACCGCCGTGCTGCGGGATCCTCGTCTCCGAGACCGGGTCGGTGGCGCGGCGCGGCGTCACGTGGCCACGCACCACGCGCCCCGGATCATGGGCGCACGCTTCGCCGCCGTCTACTCCGAGGCGGCGGGCCGAGGGGCCTGACCGCCGGGGACGACGGGGTCGTGCCTCGCCACCCGGTGCAGCAGTGCGGCGGTCCGGGCCTTGGCGCGGGCCCCGAGCGCGTTCGACAACCAGGAGGCATCATCCCAGGTCAGAGGTCGGAACACACCGGCGAGGACGGCGGCGGCACTCAGCGTCGCCACCACGCCCGCGGCCAGCCCGATCGGGCCCCCCATGAGGACCACGACGCACCAGCCGACACCCCCGGATCCAGCGGCGACGCCGGCCGCCCTCAGGGTGGACGCGACGTGCACCGGGATGGGACCGACCCGCCGTCGCGCCACGACCCAGAGGGCGCCGATCGTCGTCAACTGGCCCAGGACGCTCGCCAGCGCGGCGCCGAGCGCACCATGGGCGGCGACCAAGGGCACGGCGACGACGAGGTCGAGGACGCACGCGCCCAGACCGGCCAGCAGTGGGGAGGTGGCATCGCCGCGGGCCGCGAGGACGGCGGCGCTCACGGTCCACAGTGGCAGGAGGGCCATCGTCGTCAGCATCACCAACAGGACAGCACCGCTCCGGTGGTACTCGTCGCCGTACACGACGCGGATCGCGGCCGGGCCGAGGGCGGCGGTCCACGCGGTGACGGGCAGCATGGCGACGGTCAGCACGCGCAGGGCGCGGGCCCCAGCGGCCCGGAGGGGCCCGGCACCGTCGCCTGCGAGACCGCTGAAGGTGGACGTCATGACGGTCGAGCAGCGCTCCGACAGGGCCAGCAGGATGGCCGAGAGCCCGAAGGCGACGGAGTACCGGGCGACCTCCTCGTCGCTCGCCAGCGCGGCCAGCACCAGCAGCTCCGACCGGCGCCACACCACCACCGTCATCGTCACGCCGACGGCGCTGAGCGCGGCGAAGCGCCACGGCGGCTCCGGCCGGGGGCGGGCCCCGTCGTCGGCCCCGGCCAGGGCCCGCCGCGCCAGCAGCGCGGCCACCGTGAGGTTGACCGCGATCATGACGGCTTCGACCGCGAACACGCCGGCGACTCCCCCCCCGGCGCGGAGGACGAGGATGGTGGCGGGCACCGCCGCCGCCCCGGTCACCAGGCCCACCACGTTGGCCTCTCGCCATCGCCGGCATCCGATGAGCACCGCGGCCGGGACCATCTGCATGGTGCCCAGCAGGGTCACCACGGCGGCGAGGAGCCAAGCCGCCCGCAGGTCGTCGTCCCACAGGGCGGGCAGGGCGACCAGCGCCGCGGCCGACGCCCCGGTGACGCCGTGCAGCCGGGCTCCCCACCGGACGAGGTGACGCGCCCCGGCCCGGTCGTGGCTGGCGTGCGTCGAGGCCACGGAGCGCACCAGGGCGATGAAGCCGCCGGAGCCGGCCAGCGTGATCGCCGCGGTGGCGGCGAAGGCGATCACGCTCTGTCGCCCGAGCCCACCGGCGCCGAGGGTGGCGTCGATGGCCACCGACAGCACCCCCACGTACAGGTTGGGCACGACGACGCTGGCGACGACCCACAGGCCGCCACCGAGCGGCGTGTCCCGCTGGCCCTCAGCCGTCACCTGACTGCGCCGGAGAGGCCGAGGTAGGCCGACTCGTAGGCGGCGAGCATCCGATCCCGGTCGTGGCGGTCAGCCGTCAGCGCCCGGCCGGCGCGGCCCATGGCGGCCACGACGTCGGGCCTTCGCAGGAGGTCGACGACGGCGGCGGCCACGGTGGGGGGGCGGGTGTCGGCGAGGAGGACGCCGGCGCCCCCGCCGAGGAGCCGCCGCATGCCGCCGACGTCGGGGGCGACGAGGGGCGTTCCGGCCCGCAACGTCTCGAGCGCGGCCAGCGAGAGGCCTTCCGATCGGGAGGTCGACACCACCACGGTCGCCCGCTGGACCACGGCCCGGGCGTCACGACGAACACCCAGGAACCGGACGTGGGCGCCGAGGCCCAACGAGGTGGCCAGAGCCTCGAGAGCGGTGCGCTCCGGCCCGTCGCCCACCACGAGCAGACGGGCGGTGGGGACGGCGTCGATGACGAGCCGGGTGGCGCGGATGGCGCGGTCGACGGCCTTGACGGCCACCAGCGAACCGACCACCGCCACCGTGGGCCCGTCGCGCCCGAGCTCGGCGTCGAGGCCGGCCAGAAGGGGATCGTCCGGCGCCAGGGCCGGACCGACCCCGTTGAGGATGACCTCCGTCCGGTCGGCCGCGCACCCGTGGGCCACCATGCGGTCCCGCAGGTCGTCGTCGACGCAGACGAGGCGGTCTCCGCTCCGCAGCAGTCGGGCCGCAGCTCGGTCGCCCTCGACTCGACCGCCGTGGAACGTCGTCAGCAGGGGTGGGCCGCCGCCCGCCAGCAGGCGCGCCGTGCGGGCCACGGCCGCCATGCGCGGGTTGTGGGCGTGGACGACCGTCGGTCGACGGGCGCGGATGGCGCGGGCGACGGAGACGGCGGCGGTCGCCACGCCGAGCGGCGAGCGGCCGAGGCCCGCGACGTGGAGCCGGGCGATGCCGGCCGCCGCGAGCTCGTCCTCGAGGGGGCCGGGCGGGGCCACCAGGGCCACGTCGTGCCCGCGGGTGGCGACGTGGCGCGCCAGGTCGACGGCGATGCGCTCGGCCCCGGCCACCTCCAGCGTCGGCGACAGGACCAGCAACCTCACCGGGCCGACCTGTCGAGCGCGTCTCGGTAGGCGGCTTCGACGGCGGCGGCCGTCGCCGGGGCCGACCGATGGGCCTCGATGTGCTCCCGGGCGCGCCCGATCCTCGCCGTGGTGCCCGCCTCGTCGCTCACCGTCCGGCGAACCGCCTCGGCCAGGGCCGCGGGATCGTCGGGCGGCACGGTGACCAGGGTGTCGGGAGGGGCCATCTCGGGGATGCCCCCCACCCGGGTCGCGACCACCGGCACCCTGGCCGCCATGGCCTCCAGCACGGCCATCGGGCTGTTCTCGAAGTGGGAGCTCACGACCAGCACGCGGAGCTCAGCCAGCGCCACCGCCGCCGGGACGTGGCCCGGGAAGCGCATCACCCCGTCGAGCCCCGCCTGCGTCGCCATGGCCTGCAGCTCGTCCCTCTCGGAGCCGTCGCCGAACACCACGAAGCGCGACGACGGGTCGTCGCGGTGCAGCAGCGAGGCCGCACGGATGAACACCTCGACGCCCTTGACCCGCTCGAGCGCGGTCAGCATGCCGACCTCCGCGCCGCCACCGGCATGCCGGTCGACATCGACGCCGTTGGGGATGATCGTGGCCAGGGTGGTCCGGTACCCGGCGTCGGTCGCCCGGCGCAGGAGGGCTCGGGAGGGCACGATCAGGACGTCGGCCCGGCCCACGAGACGCCCCTCGACCGTCCCGTAGGCGAGCCGGTGGCGGCGGAGCGTGCCGGCCGGGGCGCCGGGGAGGGGCACGAGGACGTCCGGGAGGCCGTGCAGGGTGTGGACGCGGGCGGTGCCGGGGCCCGGCCGCCGACCGGCGAGGCACCACAGCCCGCTGCGCCGGTCGTGGCTGTGGACGACGTCGACGTCGCGGCCGAGTCGCCGCACGCGCCGTGCGCTCATGGCGTCCCACGGCGACCGGGACCGGACGACCACCGGGTCGGAGCCGGCGCGGGCGAAGGCTTCGGCGGCCCCGGTCGAGGCGGCGACGACGCGCACGACGGCGCCGGCGGCCACGAGGTCACGCGCCAGCAGCCGGGCGTGCTCCACCGGTCCACCGCGCTCGATGGTGGTCACGAGGAGGACCTTCACGGCGAGGCCGCGTCGGGCGCGCTCCGGCGGACGAGGGCCCGCAGGACCACCGCCAGGGCGCCGACGAACCACAGCGGCGGTGCGATCTGCACGCTGAGGAACAGGGCGCCGACGACGGCGACGATGTGGCTGGACTGCAGGGCGGTGGCGATCGCCTCCAGGTCGGAGCGCCCGTGCCGGCGAGCCTCGTGGTGGCTCCGGTGGAGGAGGAGCCCCGTGCCGGCCACGAAGGCGAGGAAGGCGACGAGGGCCGGCACCCCGTTCTCGGCGAGCACCTCGAGGTAGGCGTTGTGCGCCACCGGCCGGACGAGGTGGAGCGGGTCGTCGACGACGTAGTCGGCGGCCCGCGCCGGGTACAGCCCCGTGCCCACCCCGAGCAGGGGGTGGTCCTCGGCCATGTCCACGGCACCGCGCCACAGGGCGGCTCGGGAGTCGACGTTGTCGCCGGCGATGACCCCCTTGGCGCCGAGGCGCTCCTCGATGAAGGGTCGCTCCAGGACGAGGGCGAACCCGGCCCCGACCACGA
This sequence comes from Acidimicrobiales bacterium, assembly GCA_035630295.1. NCBI lineage: Bacteria > Bacillati > Actinomycetota > Acidimicrobiia > Acidimicrobiales > Acidimicrobiales bacterium. The sequence continues at coordinate 35,979 of DASQKY010000008.1, forward strand.
GGACGGCGGCGGCTGCGGCGACGCTGCGAAGGCCGACGCGACGGGCCAGGACCGCCCAGACGGCCGCGACGGCGAGACCGATGAGCGCACCGCGCGACAGGGTCCCGGCGGTCCCGGCGACGATGGCGACCACGGCCGCTCCCCACGCCCAGCGGGCTCGCCCCTCCCGTGCCACGAGGTGGAGGCCGAGCGGGACGGCCGTGGCCAGCACGTAGGCGAAGTCGTTGGCGTCGCCGATGGGCCCCGACGCCCGATCCGCGGTGCCGACGAGGAACCGGGAAAGCCCCACGACGGCCGCCGCCGCGGCCGAGGCCGTCAGGACCCCGAACAGCGTGACGATCCCCTCGCTCGTGCGCACCACCTGGATGACGAGCACGACCAGGGCGGCGTACTGGACGTAACGCGCCGTCGGGCCGCTCCCGCCGCCGACGTCCCCCGACGTGAGCCACGATGCGGCCACCAGCGCGAGGAAGACGGCCATCGGGACCAGGATCGGGGCCAGGACGGGCGGCGAGCGCCACGGGGCGCTAGCCACGAAGGCCACGCCGAGGGCCAGCCCGAGCAGCTTGACGATCGAGAGCGTCTCGGTCGGGTATCCGAGGGTGTCGTCCCACGGGAAGGCGGCGACGAGCGCGGCGAGCAGGAGGAAGGCCAGCCCCCGGTCACCGGTCCACGAACGACGCTCAATCGGCGCCGAGGGTGCGCCGATAGGCATCCGACCAGCCTTTCACCATTCGCTCGGCCCCGTGGCCCCGTCCGCGGGCGCGTTGCGCCTCCAGGAGCCGCATCCGGAGGCCCGGTTCCTCGACCACCCGTCGGAGCATCCGAGCGGCCTCGTCGGACGACGCGAACAGCTGGTCGCCGTCGAGGATCTCGCGGTTGGCCGGGATGTCCGAGGCGATCACGACGACGTCCCGGGCGATCGCCTCGAGGACGGCGACGGACTGCCCGTCGGTGGCCGACCAGTGGAGGTAGGCGGTCGTCCGGGCGAGGTGCTCCAGCACCTCGTGGTGCGGCAGCCAACCGGTCACGGGGACACCGAGCGCCTCCACCGCCTCGACCATCGTGGCCGGACCGCCGCCGACCCACCGCGTCCGAGCCAGGCCGTCGAGGGACCGCAGGATCCGGGCGCTCTCCACCGGTCGCCGAGACCCCACCAGCCGGCCGCCGGCCACGACGGCGGCCCCGTCATCGACGCGTCGCACCGGCGGGGCGTGGTCGTCGAGCTCGGGGAGCCCGTTGGCGACGACGACGACGCGTCGGGCGCCGAACCGGCGGGCGACCTCGGCCTCGGCCTCGCTGACCGTGCCGACGACGTCGCTCCGGCGGGCCGCGATGCGGTCGGCCACCGCGCCCACGACCCGGTACGGCCAGTCGCGGTGCGTCGAGGCCCATCCGTGGGGGGTGTAGAGGCGAGGAACCGACCGGTCGAGTGCGCCACCGACGAGCCCGGCGAAGGTCGAGTGCAGATGGACGACGTCGGGCCGGAGCCGGGCGACCAGGCCGCGGAGCTGGCGGGCCGCCGTCACCTGGGCGGCCGCGGTGCGTCGGTCCCAGTCCAGCTCATGGACGTCGTACTCGCTGTCCCCCCCCAGCACGGGAGGGGTCTCGGGGTGGCGGCCGAAGGCGAGGGTGACCTCGTCCCCCTGGCGGGCCAGGCCGCAGCACAGCGTCTCGACGATCCGCAACGTCCCGGCGTAGGAGGCCTCGGTCACCTGGAGGATGCGCACCGAGCAGGATCTTTGCAGCACCCGGCGGGTCAGGGCCCCTAGGACCGTCCGGGCCATGGCAGAGGGCAACGTCCGGCCGTCGCCTCACGGGCGCCTGCACCTCGGCCGTCGCGGGGCGGTACGACCCGCCCGAGGTCCACGATGACGAACGATCGACTCCGGCGAGGGTCGGTGATCGTCCCCACGCACGCACCGGTCGCGCCCCGGGCGCGGTTCTGGCGGGGTTCCAGCGGTCGCTGAGCGGAGAACGCACGAGGCCCTGACCTGCGAGAGATTGTCGCTGGTCAGGGCCTGTTCTGTGGAGCGCCCTCGGGGCGACTCGAACGCCCGCACACGGCTCCGGAGGCCGATGCTCTATCCGCTGAGCTACGAGGGCTGGGTGTCGCAGCGTAGCAACGGGCTCGGGTAGGACCCCAAGGCGTTGACCGGGGTGCCGGCGGAGGCACGCCGGCGGCGAGGGGAACGGGGTCCCGGCCGATGCGAGGCGGCCGACGACAGGACCACACCTAGGATGCGCGGCCGTGACGCCCACCATCCTCGTCGTCGAAGACGACCCGGTGATCCTGGACCTCCTGGCCCTCACCCTCGAGATGGAGGGGTGGCAGGTCCTGCGAGCCACCGATGCCGTCACGGCCGTCGAGATGGCCCGGTCGGAGCAGCCCGACCTGGTGCTCAGTGACGTGATGATGCCGGGTCGGAGCGGGCTCGACCTGTGTGACGACATCGCCGCCGCCACCGAGACGGCGGGGACCCCTGTCGTCCTCCTCTCGGCCCGGGCCCTGCCGGCCGAGATGGCCGCCGGCTTCGCCGCGGGTGCCGCCGACTACGTGACCAAGCCGTTCGACCCCGACGACCTCATCGGGCGCATCCGGGCCGTCCTCGAGGGCCGGGCGCCCGACGGCGCCGGGAGCCCCTGACCGTGGCGACGGGCGGGGAGGGCGGCTCAGGCGCCCCACCGGGCGACGTCGATCGTGCGGGGGCCATCGCCCCCGGCCTCCTCCCCGACACGGCGGCCGTCGGCCCCGACGGGACGCTGTGGGTCGGCGGGTGCTCGCTGCTGGACCTGGCCGAGCGGTTCGGCACCCCGCTGTTCGTCTACGACGAGGCCCACCTCCGGGCCCGCTGCCGGGAGGCGCTGGCCGCCTTCGGGGACGGCGTGGCCTACGCCACCAAGGCCTTCCTGTGCCGGGCCATGGCCCGCCTGGCCCACGAGGAGGGCCTGCACCTGGACGTGGCCACCGCCGGGGAGATGCACGTGGCCCTGGCCGCCGGGGTCCCCGCGGAGCGCCTCGTGCTGCACGGCAACAACAAGTCCGACCTCGAGCTCTCGGCGGCCCGCACCGTCGGGATCGGCCGCATCGTGGTCGACTCCTTCGACGAGCTGGACCGGCTCGACCGGCTCCACGCCGCCGACGGGGCCCGGCCCCGGGTGCTGCTGCGGGTCACGCCCGGCATCGAGGCCCACACCCACGAGTACGTCCGCACCGGCCAGGACGACTCCAAGTTCGGCTTCACCCTCTCCTCCGGCGCCGCCGCCGAGGCGGTGGCCCGGGCCCAGGCCTCGCCCTCGGTGGAGCTGGTCGGCATCCACTTCCACATCGGCAGCCAGGTGTTCGTGGCCGGTTTCTTCCACGACGCGGTGGCCGCCGTCGCCGCCTGGTTCAACGCCCTGGGCCTCCCCGAGCTGTCCATCGGCGGGGGCATCGGCGTCGCCTACGTCACCGGCGAGTCCGCCCCCTCCATCGCCGAGTGGGGAGCGGCGGTCCGGGCCGCCTGCGCCGAGGCCGGCATCACCGCCCGGGTCACCGGCGAGCCGGGACGGGCCATCGCCGCCGCCGCCGCCCTCACGCTCTACACCGTGGGCACGGTCAAGGACCTCCCCGGCATCCGCACCTACGTGTCGGTCGACGGCGGCATGAGCGACAACCCCCGCCCCGTCCTCTACGGCAGCGGCTACGAGGCCTTCCTCCCCCGGGACCCGGGGGCGGCCCGGCCCCGGGTGGTGACCATCGTCGGCAAGCACTGCGAGTCCGGCGACCTCCTCGTCCGCGACGCCCGGGTCCCGGCCGGCCTGGCTGTCGGCGACGTGCTGGCCACGCCGGTCACCGGCGCCTACGGCCACTCGATGGGCTCCAACTACAACAAGGTCCTCCGGCCCGCGGTGGTGTTCGTGGCCGACGGGCACGCCCGCCTGGTCGTCCGGCGGGAGACGCCCGACGACCTCCTGGCCACCGACGTGGCCTGACGGTCCGGCAGGGGCCCCCGGCGGGCTCGTCAGCCGTCGGCCAGGACGGCGGTGAGGGCCCGGCGGCCGAGGGTGCCGTAGGCGGGTGCATCGGCCGAGTGGGCCAGGTAGGCCAGGCCGAGGGCCAGGGCCCAGCCCCGGGCCCGGTCCCAGGTGGCGTCGTCGCCGGCGTACCCCGCTTCGGCCCGCAGCACCGGGCGGGCACCAGCCGGCAGCAACGACCAGGCCACGGCCAGGTCGGTGGCCGGGTCGCCCGAGGTGACGTCACCGAAGTCGACCACGCCGCTGAGGCGCCCCCGGTGGACGAGGAGGTTGCCGGGGTGGAGGTCCCCGTGCAGCCAGACCGGTGGCCCGGCCCACCCCGGTGTGGCCACCAGCTCCTCCCAGCGGCGGGCCAGGGCTGGGGCGTCGATCACCGCGGCCAGCTGGGCCAGGCGCTGGGCCACCGCCTCGGCCCGCTCGACCAGGGGGACGCCCCGGTACGGGTTGGGCGGGGCGTCGGCCGGCGCCGGCCGGTGGAGGGCGGCCAGGAAGCGGCCCAGGTCCTCGGCGGCCCGAGCGGGGTCCTGGGGCGGGGCGGCGATGGCCGATGCGCCCGGCTGCCACGGCACCAGGCTCCACGGCCACGGGTAGCCCGGGCCGGGACGGCCGGCGTGCACCGGCACGGGCACGGGCAGGGGCAGGCGGGGGGCCAGGGCGGGCAGCCACCGCTGCTCGTGGTGGACCAGGGCCACGGCCGCCTCCCGGCGGGGCAGCCGGGCCACCAGGTCGTCGCCGACCCGCACCATCACGTTGTCCCAGCCCGAGGCCAGCTCCACCAGCGGGCGGTCGACCAGGTCGGGGCGCTGCTCGGCCAGCAGGTCCCGCACCACGGCGACGTCGATGTCCACCTCGGCCGCCGGTCGGGGCTGGGGGGACATGGCCGCAGGCTACGGCCCCGGTGGGTCGGACCTGGCCGGGCCCCTCAGCCGGCGGCGGCGGGGGAGCGGCGCCGGTGGGGAGCCGGGGCCGGCCCGGGTCGACCGGGGGCCCGGCCCGGGTCCAGTCGGCCCAGGCCCCAGGACAGGGCGACCAGCCACACCGCGACCAGGCCGGCCAGGACGGCGTAGGCGGCCCGCTCCAACCCGACCCGGTCGGTGCGGGCCTCGCGCTGGAGCACCTGCTTGTCGGCCACGAAGGTGACGGTGCCGTCCCGGGCCGGCACGGGGTCGAGGCCGAGCGCCTCGTCCCCGGCCAGGTACACCGGGGCCGAGACCATGTCGCCGGCCGTCTGCAACCGGATCAGGGTCTTGGCCGACCCGGACACCGGCACCGGCTCGGCCGTCCGGTACCGGCCGTCGCCGGCGGGGACCAGGTCGACCAGGGCCGAGCCGCCGGGCTCGTCGTCACCGGCCCCCTGCCACGACAGGACGTGGAAGGTCACGCCGTCGGCCGCGGCCCGGGCCGCACCGCCGGCCGACGGGGTCACCACCAGGTCGGCCCGGGCCACGCCGGCCACGGTGGCGGCCGGCGCGACCTCCACGTCCGCCGACCAGCTCCGGGGCGCGCCGATGGGCAGGCACAGGGCCACGACACCCAGCGCGCCGGCCCACGCCACCGGACCGACCCAGCGGGGCGCGGCCTGGCGGGCCACGTCGCCGGGGGCCAGGGCCCGGCCCACGAAGCCGCCCATCAGGCCCCCGGCCACGCCGGCCACCACGCACAGGGCCACGGCCTCGGGCAGGAGCGCCCGGTTCCACGGCAGGGGCATGGCCACCTGGCTCCACAGGGCCTCGCAGGCCACGCCGACGGTGCCGACGGCCAGGCCCGCCACCGCCCCGGCGGTGAGCTGGCGGTGGCGCCCGACCCGGGCCACGGCCAGCTCCACCACCAGCGCCGCCCCCAGGTACAGGGGCAGGTGGAACGTGCTCCGCCCCGAGAGCTCGACACCGAGGCTGAGGGCGCCCCGGATGGCCAGGAAGACGGCCACGGCCAGCAGGGCCCCGCCCCGGCCCAGGCGGAGGCGGGCCGCGACCAGGGCGATCGCGCCGCCGAGGGCCAGCAGCACCGGGTGGTACAGCATCCGGAACTGGGGCACGCCGTAGTCGAACTCCACCTGGAGCGTCGACAGGCCGACCAGGAAGGCCCCGGCCAGCAGGACGTCGTGGCTCCGGGTGATCCACGCCCCGAGGCGGGCCGTGGGCTCCGCCGCGCAGCGCTCGCCCTCGATCAGCAGGGCCCAGCAGCCCAGCGTGGCCAGCGACGCCCCGCCGATGAGCTGGATGTGGGTCGGGCCCCAGGCGGTGACGTCCTGGCCGAAGAGGCGGTGCCAGATGTCGTCGAGGGGGAACCCGGCCAGGGCGACCAGGCTGCAGGCGGTGAGCATGACCCCGCCGACCGGCACCCGCCAGCGATCGGTGATCCGCACCGAGGCCCGGCTGCGCCCGTCGCCCAGCACCATGGCCAGCAGGGCGGCGAAGGCGATGCCGTCCAGGCCCACGATGATGAACCAGTGGGCCGGGTTGGCGAAGGCACCCTCGTCCCGGCCCCGGTCGATGTGCCAGGAGACGTCCCAGTAGTAGCCCCACACCGCCACGGCCAGGCTGAGGAGGACCAGGGGCACCGGGAGCATGGCCCAGGCGGGGCGGCCGGTGCGTTCCTCGACCACCTGGACCAGTGGGTCGAGGAGGCCCCGCCGGCGGTGGGCCACGCCCAGGGCGACCACCGCCGCCACCGACGCCAGGGCCACGGCCGAGGCCGCGGCCACCTCGCCCACCGGGGCACCGCCGGCCGAGGGCTCGGCGGCGAGGACGAGGGGGAGGGCCACGGTGACTCCTCGGTCAGTTGCGGGGGCGAGCGGCGCCGGGGACGGCCAATGTGTTACCCAAGGTAACGGGAGGTCACACGCCCGAGCCCGCGCCCTACCAGGTGTCCACGTGGGGTCGCCGGGGGGCGGGGCCGACGGGCGCGGCCAGGAGAGCGGTGGTGATCCAGTGGCGGGTGTCGGCCGGGTCGATCACGTCGTCGATCTCGAACTGGGCGGCCACGTTGGTGGCCTTCCCGTGCTCGTAGGCGGCCGTCACCATCTGCTCGAACAGGCGCTGGCGGGCCTCGGGATCGGGCTCGGCCTCCAGCTCGGCCCGGAAGCCCAGCCGGACCGCCCCCTCCAGGCCCATCCCACCCAGCTCGCCGGTGGGCCAGGCCACCACGAACACCGGGGCCTTGAAGCTCCCGGCCGCCATGGCCTGGGCCCCCAGCCCGTAGGCCTTGCGGAGGATCACGGTGGCGCACGGCACCGACAGGTTGGCCCCGGTGACGAACATGCGGCTCACGTGGCGGACGGCGCCGGTGGCCTCGGAGTCGGGCCCGACCATGAAGCCGGGGGTGTCGCACAGGAACAGCACCGGCAGGCCGTGGGCGTCGCACAGCTGGAGGAACCGAGCGGCCTTGTCGGCCGCGTCGCTGTCGATGGCCCCGCCCAGGTGGCGGGGGTCGTTGGCCACCAGGCCCAGGGCCCGGCCCTCCACCCGGGCCAGGGCGGTGACCGCCCCGGGGGCGAAGCCGGCCCGCAGCTCCAGCACCGACCCCTCGTCGGCCAGGCCGTCGAGCACCGCCCGCACGTCGTAGACCCGCAACCGGTCCTGCGGCACCAGGTGGCGCAGGCGGCGGGCATCGGGCGCCGTCCACCCCTCCACCGGGCCCTGGAAGTAGGACAGGTAGCGGCGGGCCACGGCCACCGCCTCGGCGTCGTCGGCCACCACCACGTCGACCACGCCGTTGGCCGCCTGCACGGCGACGGGGCCGATGGCCTCGGGGGGGAAGGTCCCCAGGCCGCCCCCCTCGACCATGGCCGGGCCGCCCATCCCGATGGTGGCATCGCCGCTGGCGATGACCACGTCGCAGCACCCCAGCAGGGCGGCGTTGCCGGCGAAGCAGCGGCCGGAGGCGATGCCGACCAGCGGCACCGTCCCCGACAGGCGGGCGAAGAGGTGGAAGGCCAGGCAGTCCAGCCCCGAGACGGTGGTGGTGTCGGTGTCCCCCGGCCGGCCGCCCCCGCCCTCGGCGAAGAGCACCACCGGAAGGTGCTGGGCCGCGGCCAGCTCGAAGAGCCGGTCCTTCTTGCGGTGGTTCTGGAAGCCCTGGGTGCCGGCCAGCACCGTGTAGTCGTAGGAGGCGACCACGGCCCGGGCCCGCTCGGCGCCCACGGCGGCGGCGTTGACGGTGGCCACCCCGCCCACCAGTCCGTCGGCCGGGGTGCGGGCCATGAGGTCCTCCAGCGAGCGGCGCCGGCGCTGGGCCGCGATCACCAGCGGGCCGTACTCGACGAAGGAGCCGCCGTCGACCAGGTCGTCGATGTTCTCCCGGGCCGTCCGCCGGCCCCCGGCGTGGCGGCGGGCCACCGCCTCCGGGCGCCCGGCGTCCAGGCCGGCGGCGTGCCGGGCCCGAACCTCCTCCAGGTCGGGCCGGGGTGCGTCGAGGTCGACCGGGTCCGGACCGGCGGCCGGCCCCGACCCGCCGGTCGCGCCGGCGGGGATCTCACCCAGCACGACCACCGGCTGGCCGGCGTCGACCTGGTCGCCGGCGGCCACGACCACCGCCGTCACCGTGCCGCCCCGGGCCGCGGCCACCTCGTGGTGCATCTTCATCGACTCGACCACGGCCACCACCTGGCCGGCGGCCACCACGTCGCCCGGCGCGGCCCGGACCTCCACCACCACGCCCTGCAGGGGCGACGGCACGGCGAGGTCGGCGGGGGCGCTCATGGCCGCCGAGGATGCCACGCCCCCGCGGGGCGGGCCGCGGGGCGAGGTCGGGCGGGCCTCGGTAGGGTTTGGCCCCATGCCGACCCGTCACCTCGGTCCGGCCGCCCTGCTCCCGCTGCTCCTCCTGGCCCTCGCCGCCTGCGGTGACGGCCAAGGTCCCGACGTCGTGGCCGACACGACGGGGGCGCCCGCACCACCCACGGCCTCCGCCGACCCGACGGAGACCTCCACCTCGACCGTCGAGCGCCCGCCCCCCAGCCAGACCCGTGCCACGTCCAGCACCGCGCCGGACCCGCCCGGGCCGCGGCCCTGCGGGACCGTCACCGCCCCCGACGGCACCGACCTCTCGGTGGTGATCCTCTCGGGCGGCGGCGACTGCGGCGACGCCGAGGCGCTGGTCGACATCTACCACCACGAACCCCCCACCGCGCCGTCCGGGCCCCGGCGCCTGGTGAGCATCGACGGGTGGGAGTGCACCACCGACCCGGCGGCCCAGCCCGGCCCCGTGGTGACCTGCGTGCTCCCCGGCGCCGGCACCGTCACAGCCCACCCCTGACCGGCGGCCGTGGCCCGCCCGGCGGTCAGGCCGGCTGCTCGTAGAACCGGCGCTCGACCACCTGGCGGGCCCGGCGGGTGAGGCGCCGGTAGCGGTCGCGCAGCTCCGGGGCGGTGGTGTCCAGGGACCGGGCCAGGGTGGTGAGGGCCGCCCCGGTGGGCAGCGCGTCGTGGCCCCGGCCGGCGACCAGGGTCCAGCGGTTCCTCGCCCGTTCGCAGAAGTCGTGGGCCGTCCCGAGGGCGGCCGCCTCGTCCTCGTCGAGCAGGCCGTCGGCCCGCAGGCGGTCGAGGCCGGCGGCCGTGCCCGCCTCCCGGCAACCGTGCCGCAGGAGCAGCAGGGCCACCGTCAGCTCCACGTCGGCCAGCGCCCCCGGCCCCAACTTCAGGTGGAAGGTCGGGTCCTCCCCGGCGGGGATGCGCTCGGCCTCGGCCCGGGCCTTCACCCGCCGGATGGCCCGCAGGTCGCCCGGGCCCAGGGGGCGCCACAGCGCCGGCTCCACCTCGGCCAGCACCCGCGCCGCCAGGTCGTGGTGGCCGGCCAGGGGCCGGGCCCGGCTCAGGGCCAGGCGCTCCCAGGGCTCGGCCCACCGCTCCAGGTGGGCCACCACGCTGGCCCGGCTGCGAGCCAGGGGCGCGCTCCGGCCCCCGGGGCGGAGGTCGAGGTCCACGTCGTAGATGCGCTCCCCGGGCGTGGTGCCCACCAGCGCCCGGCGGACGGCCTCGGCCACCCGTGACGCCTCGGCCGTGGCCGCCTCGCCCTCCCCGTCGTGGACGAAGAGCAGGTCCAGGTCCGAGGCGTAGCCCAGCTCGCCGCCGGCCAGCCGCCCGGCGGCCAGGACGGCGAAGGGCACCTCGGGCGCGGCCAGGGCCACGGCGGCCTCCACCGCGGCCCGGGCCACGGTGGCCAGCGCCCGGCCCACCACGGCCACCGGGGCGTCGTCGAGCACGTCGTGGGCGGCCACGGCCAACACCTCCCGCCGCACGGTGCGGTGCAGCACCGCCGGCCCGGCCCCGTCGCCGTCGGCCCGCAGGGCCATGGCCCGGGCCACCCGGGTGCCGGGGTCCTCGGCCAGCAGGGCGGCCAGCGCCTCGGCCCGGCCCACGGTGGGCAGCGCGTCGGGAGCCCGAGCCAGCTCCCGCACCAGGGACGGGCTGGTGCCGGCCAGGGTGCACACCCGGTGCGCGGTGACCGGCGACTCCCGGAAGGCGGCGGCCAGGGAGCGGGCGTCGGCCGCCGCCAGCTGGCGCAGGCCCAGCAACCCCCGGTCGGGGTCGGGCGATGTGGAGAGCCAGTCCAGCACCAGGGGCAGCATCTGGGCCATGAGGCGCGACGAGCGGGTCAGGCCGTGGGTCAGCTCGGTCACCGCCTGACGGGTCCGCTCGGCGTCGGCGAACCCGAAGGCGCGGAGGCGGGTGGCCGCCGCCTCGGGGGCCAGCGGGGCCCCCACGCCGGTGAACGCCTCCAGCAGGGGCCGGAACCACACCCGCTCGTGGATGGCCCGCACCGTCGCCCGGCAGGCTCCCAGCTCGCGGTCGAGCTCGTCGAGGGCCGACGTGCGGGGCCGGTCGGCCAGGCCCAGCACCCGGGCCACCCGGGCCCGCTCGGCCCGGCCGGTCGGCACCGTGTGGGTCCGGCGGTCCTCGTCGAGCTGGAGGGCGTGCTCGACCCGGCGCAGGAACCGGTACGACGCCGCCAGCCAGCGGGCGTCGTCGTCGGCCACGTAGCCGCCGGCGGCCAGCCCGGCCAGGGCCGGGAGCGTGCCCCGGACCCGCAGGGCCGGGTCGTGGGGGCCATGCACCAGCTGGAGGAGCTGGGCCGCGAACTCCACGTCGCGGATCCCGCCCGGCGAGCGCTTGATCTCCCCGGCCGCGCCCCGCCGGGCCAGGGCGGCCTGCTCGGCCCGGGCCTTGAGGGCCCGGACCTGGTGGAGGGCCTCGGCGTCGAAGGGCCGGTCCCACAGCACCTGGCCGGCGGCCGCCGCGAAGGCCTGCCCGAGGGTCGGGTCGCCAGCCAGGGGCTGGGCCTTGAGCAGGGCCTGGCGCTCCCACGGCTCGGCCCATCGCTCCCAGTGGGCCCGGTAGCCGGCCAGGGAGCGGACGAGGGGCCCGTCCCGCCCCTCGGGCCGGAGGTCGAGGTCGATGCGCAGGGCGGCCCCGGCGACGTCGAGGAACCGGCGGGCGGCCTCGGCCTCCGGCGGGCCACCGGTCGGCCCGACCAGCACCACGTCGACGTCCGAGGCGTAGTTGAGCTCGGTCCCGCCGGCCTTGCCCATCCCGATGACGGCCAGGCTGCCCGCCCCGGCCTGGTCGAGGGCGCCCTCCAGCACGGTGGCGGCCATGGCCGTGACCCCGGCCATGGTGGCCTCCACCGGGTCCCGGCCGGTGAGGTCCCGCGCCGCCAGGCGCAGGTGCTCGTGGTGGCGCCACCGGGCCAGCCCGCCGGGGTCGGAGGCGGCGAACGGGACCCGCCGGTCCAGGGCGGCCAGCACGTCCAGGGCGGCGGGGTCGGTGACCACCAGCCGTCCCAGCCACCTGCTGCCGGCGGCCACGGCCACCACCGCCTCGGCCAGGTCGTCGTCGGCCAGGAGCCGTTCGAGGTCGCCGGGTCGCGCCTCCCGGAGCCGGTCCGCCACCGTCCTGGCCCGCTCCGGGTCGGCCGACCGGGCCACCCGGTCCCGGAGCGAGGACGCACCCACCCCCGCATCCTGCCCCGGCGGCCCCGGTCGGGGGCGAGCTACCAGGTGACCTCGGTGCAGCCGGTGTGGCTGTCGGGCTCGACCTGGAAGGTGGTGTGGTCGATGGCGTAGCCGTCGTGGAGCAGGGCCCGGGCCCGGTCCAGCACCTGGTGGGGGTCGGCGTCGGGCGTGGTCATCAGGTGGGCCGAGGCGGCGTCCATCTCCGAGGTGAGGGTCCACACGTGGAGGTCGTGGACGTCGACCACGCCGGGCACGCCCCCGAGCTCCCGCTCCAGGGCGGCCACGTCGAAGCCCAACGGGGCCGACTGCAGCAGCACCCGCACGGCCCGGCGGCCGAGGCGGAACGTGCGGGGCAGGATCCACAACCCGATGGCGGCGCCGATCACCGGGTCGGCCCACGTCCACCCGAACACCTGGAGCAGCACCCCGGCCACGATCACGCCCACCGACCCCAGCGTGTCGGCCACCACCTCCACGTAGGCGGCCTCGACGTTGAGGCTCTCCCGGGCCCCCTCCCGCAGGAGGGCGAAGGCGACCAGGTTGACGGCCAGGCCGAGCACGGCGACCACCAGCATGGGCGCCCCCACCACCTCGGGCGGGTCGCCCAGGCGGCGGACGGCCTCGACCAGCACGTAGCCCGCCACCCCGAAGAGGAGCAGGGCGTTGACGAAGGCGGCCAGGATCTCCAGCCGGTAGAGGCCGAAGGTGTGGCGGCGCTGGGCGGCGTGGCGGCGCCGGCCCTCGTGGCGGGAGGCCAGGTGGATGGCGGCCAGGGCCAGGCCCAGGCCCACCACGTCGGCCAGCATGTGGCCGGCGTCGGAGAGGAGGGCGAGGGAGCCGGTGGCCACGCCGGCCACCACCTCGACCACGAAGAACGCGGCGACCAGGGCGAAGCTGGCCAGCAGGCGCCCGGCGTGGCGGGACCCGGCCCGGGTCGGGGCGGCCCCGTTCCCGTGGTCGTGGCTCACACCGGCACCCTCGTCACACATGCGAAGGTACGCATATGTCGGTCGAAAGGCAACCGCCCGGGCCGGCCGGAGCCGGTCGGTACGCTGGCCCGGTGGCCCGCCTGCGCATCGCTGCCTGCCAGATCGACACCCGCGTCGGCGACCTGGACGGCAACGTCGAGCGCATCCTGGCCGCCTACCGGGAGGCGGTCGAGGCCGGGGCCGATGTCGCCGCCTTCCCCGAGCTGGCCGTCACCGGCTACCCGCCCGAGGACCTCCTGCTGAAGCCCGGCTTCGTGGCCGCCAACGTGGAGGCCCTGCGGGCGGTGGCGGCCCAGACCACCGACTGCGTGGCCGTCGTCGGCTTCGTCGAGCACGCCCGCGACCTCCACAACGCCGCGGCCGTGTGCGCCGGCGGGGAGGTGCGGGGCACCTACCGCAAGTGCGAGCTGCCCAACTACGCCGTGTTCGACGAGCTGCGCTACTTCGCCCGGGGCCGCGAGCCCGAGGCCCTCTACGCCGTGCGGGGTGTGCCGGTCGGCGTGTCGGTGTGCGAGGACGCCTGGAACCCGGCCGGTCCCATCGCCGACCAGGCCGACAGCGGGGCCGAGATCGTCGTCAACATCAACGCCTCGCCCTACGCCGAGGGGAAGCTGGCTCGCCGGGAGCGCATGCTGGCCACCCGGGCCGCCGATGCCAGCACCGCTCTGCTCTACGTCAACCAGGTGGGCGGCCAGGACGAGCTGGTCTTCGACGGGGGGTCCATGGCCTTCGCCCCCGACGGCACCCTCCTGGCCCGCTCGCCCCAGTTCGTCGAGGACGTGATGGTGGTCGACGTGGAGATCGGCTCGGTCTACCGCAAGCGCCTGCTCGACCCCCGGGGCCGGCCGGTCGACGACCAGCTCCCGGTGGTGGACGTCGCCCCCGTGCCGGTGGTGGCGGGCGAGCCCGAGCCCCACCCGCCGGTGGCGGCCCCGACCGTGGCCGCCCCCCTCCACCCCGACGACGAGGTGTGGGAGGCGCTGGTGGCGGGCACCCGGGCCTACGTGGAGAAGAACGGCTTCACCGACGTGGTGATCGGGCTGTCGGGCGGGATCGACTCGTCCATCGTGGCCGTGATCGCCGCCGACGCCCTGGGCCCCGAGCGGGTCCACACCGTGGCCATGCCGTCCCGCTACTCCAGCGACCACTCGGTCTCCGACGCCGAGAAGCTGGCCGCCGCCCTGGGCGTGGACCACCGCACCGTGGCCATCGAGCCGGCCCACACCGCCCTGCTCGACATGCTGGCCCCGTCGTTCGCGGGCCGGGAGCCGGACCTGGCCGAGGAGAACCTGCAGAGCCGCATCCGGGGCCAGGTCCTGATGGCGCTGTCCAACAAGCTGGGGTGGCTCGTCCTCTCCACCGGCAACAAGAGCGAGGCCGCCGTCGGCTACGCCACCCTCTACGGCGACACCGTCGGGGGCTACGCGGTGATCAAGGACGTGCTCAAGACCCGGGTCTTCGCCCTGTGCCGGCGCCGCAACCAGCGGGCCGGGCACGACCTCATCCCCGAGAGCGTGCTGACCAAGGCGCCGTCGGCCGAGCTGCGCCCCGACCAGCGCGACGACCAGAGCCTGCCGGCGTACGAGGTGCTCGACCCGATCCTCCACGCGTACGTGGCCCTGGACCGCACCGCGGCCGAGATCGTGGCCGCCGGCCACGACCCGGAGGTGGTGGCCCGCGTGGCCCGGCTGGTCGACACGGCCGAGTACAAGCGTCGCCAGTCGCCCCCCGGCCCCCGGGTCACCGACAAGGCCTTCGGCAAGGACCGCCGCCTCCCCATCACCAACGGCTTCCGGGGCTGAGGGCGGTGGCCACCTTCGACGAGCTGTACGACACGTTGCGGTCCCGGGCCGCCGAGCGGCCCGAGGGCTCGGCCACCGTCGAGGCCCTCGACGCCGGCGTCCACGCCATGGGCAAGAAGGTGCTGGAGGAGGCCGGCGAGGTGTGGCTGGCCGCCGAGCACGAGGACGACGAGCACCTGGCGCTGGAGATCTCCCAGCTGCTCTACCGCCTCCAGGTGGTGATGGTGGCTCGGGGCCTCACCCCGGCCGACGTCTACCGCCACCTCTGACCCGGCCGTCCCCGGGGGGTCGCGCCCGGCCCCCGGTCGGCCGGCTGGGCGCCGGCCGACCGGCCGACCAGACTCCGGGGCGGCTCCGGCCACCCACCGCTCGACCCCTGCGACCCGAGGTCCCATGCTCACCGTCGCCCTGCCCAACAAGGGCGCGCTCTCCGAGGGCGTGACCACCATGCTGGCGGAGGCCGGCTACCGCAGCCGCCCCGACGGGCGCGACCTGACCGTCGTCGACCCCGGCAACGCGGTGCGGTTCTACTTCCTCCGCCCCCGGGACGTGGCCGTCTACGTCGGCTCGGGCGACGTAGACCTCGGCGTCACCGGCCGGGACCTGGCCCTCGACTCCGGGGCCCCGGTGCGGGAGGTGCTGAGCCTGGGCATCGGCGGGTCGCGGTTCCGCTACGCCGCCCCCCCGGGCCCGGGTGGGGCGCCGTGGACCATGGCCGACCTGGCCGGCCGGCGGATCGCCACCTCGTACGCCGGCCTGGTGTCCGCCGACCTGGCCGGCCGGGGCATCGAGGCCACCATCGTGCGGCTCGACGGCGCGGTGGAGATCTCCGTCGAGCTGGGTGTGGCCGACGCCGTGGCCGACGTGGTGGGCACGGGGCGCACGCTGGCCGCCCACGGCCTGGTCGCCTTCGGTGACGTGCTGTGCACCTCCGAGGCGGTGGCCGTCGAGCGCGACCCCGACCGGGCCGGCGGCCCCGCCCCCGGGCCCGAGGACGACGGGCGGGCCGGGGCCCGCCGCCAGCTCCTGCGCCGGTTGGAGGGCGTGGCCGTGGCCCAGCAGTACGTCATGGTCGACTACGACTGCCCTCGCCACCTGGTGGAGGAGGCCGTGGCCCTCACCCCGGGACTGGAGTCGCCCACCATCGCCCCGCTCCGCGACGAGGCCTGGGTGGCGGTCCGGGCCCTCGTGCCCAAGGGCGACATGAACCACGTCATCGACGCCCTGGCCGACCTGGGGGCGAAGGCCATCCTGGCCAGCGACCTGCGCAGCGCCCGGCTGTGAGCCCCTCCCGCGCCGGCCTGGGCACCGCTGCCCTGGCCCTGGCCGGGATCCTCTTCGGCAGCACCTTCCTGGTCGTGCAGCGGGCGGTCGAGGAGGCCGAGCCCACCCCGTTCCTGGGTGCCCGCTTCCTGATCGCGGCGGCGGTGCTGGCCCCCTTCGCCCTCCGTCGCCGCTCCTCGGGCCGGGCCGAGGTCCGCCTGGGGGTGGTGGCCGGGCTCTTCCTGTCCGGCGGCTACCTGCTGCAGACCTTCGGCCTGCGCTCCACCACCACCTCGACCTCGGCCTTCATCACCTACCTGCTGGTGGTGCTGGTGCCGGTGATGGTGGCGGGGCTGGAGCGGCGGCGGCCCGAGGGCCGGACCGTGGCCGGCGTGGGGCTGGCGGTGGCCGGCCTCTGCCTCCTCTCCGGCAGCGGCGGGGACCCCTTCGACTGGGGCGAGGTCCTGACCATCGGCTGCGCGGTGGGCTTCGCCGCCCACCTGGTGGCGGTGGGGCGGGGGGCCGAGCGGTTCGACCCCGTGCGCTTCACCTTCGTCCAGGTGCTGACCGTCGGGGTGACGTGCGCGGTGCCCGGCGCCCTGCTCGGCGGGTTCGCCATGGGCGCCGGGGCGTGGGGGGCGGCCGCCTTCACCGGGGTGTTCGCCACCGCCGTGGCCTTCTTCTGCATGGTCGCCGGCCAGCGGACCGTGCCCAGCTCCCGGGCCGCCCTGATCCTCCTGGTCGAGCCGGTGTCGGCCGGCCTCCTGGGGGCGGCCACCGGCGAGGACCTGGGGTGGCGGGGGCTGGGCGGGGTGGCCCTGATCCTGGGCGCCATCCTCCTGGTGGAGATCGTCCCGCTGCTCACCGGTGCGGTGGTCGACGACCCGGCGCTGGAGCCCACCGTCCACGGGTGACCGGCGGCGCTGGTCGCCCTACGCTGCGCGGCCATGGTTGCCGACCCCCCGCCGTCGTCCCCCGGCCCCCGTCCGGCGCCGGCTCCGGTGGGGGCGGTGGCCACCAGCGCGCACCTCGGCGCCTCGCTGTGGTGGTGCGAGGAGCTGTTCGCGGTCGTCGGGGCGTGGGTGCCGTCGGTGCCCGAGGCCCCCGCCCGGGCTCACCTGGCCGAGCTGTCGCGGGTGCTGGGCGAGGTGGCGGACCAGCTGGCCGCCCACCTGGCCCGGCCGTCGCCGATCGAGGCGCGGGCCTGGGTGGTCGCCCCGTCGGCGGCCGCGCCCCGGGTGGTGGAGGCCCTGGCTGCCCCCGAGGCCACCCTCGACCGGTTGGCCGGCGTGCACCGGGTGCTCGTCCCCCGGCTGCTGGTGGCCTGGGCCGCCCTGGTGGCGGAGCCGGGGGAAGGCACGGGCCGGGCCCTGGTCCGGGCCGTGCGCCGGGCCCGGGGCGACGTGGGCGAGCTCGGGGAGGAGGGCGAGGCGCTGGTGCAGGCGCATGTGGCAGTCGCTGACGATGGGGCCCGCCGCGCCGGCCACCACGTGGGGGTGGTGGAGGGGGCCCTGGTGGCCGCCGGAGGCCTGGTCCCCGTGGGTCCAGGCGCCCTGCCCTCACCCGCCGATCCCGTGTGACGGGTGACACGACGCGTGACATGCACCACGTCAGATGGCCCGAAACCTCATCTGACCACGTCAGGTGGCCGATGTGGACGGCAACGCGGGGGTGATCCCCGGGTGGGAAGGGTATTGACCGTCCCGGTATCGTGAACCAGAACCAAGTGGCCGGTGCTGTGCGCACGTCCCCCGCGTCAGGCCCGGAACGGATCCGGGCGCGGGCGCGTCGGAGGCGCACACCCACCGCCGTACGTCGTCTCGGCCCAACGGCCACAGCACTAGAGGAATGATCACCTTGGCCAAGGAGCGCGTCGAGCGCGATGAGGAGGACCTGGTCCGCCTCTACCTCACCGATATCGGGCAGTACCCGCTGCTCACGAAGGACGACGAGGTACGCCTGGCCCAGGCGATCGAAGCGGGTGCCGAAGCCCGCACCGCGCTGGAGTCGGGAGAGAAGGTCACGCCGGCGCGCAAGCGCGAGCTGCGCCGCACCGCCCGTGACGGCGAGCAGGCCGAGCGCACGTTCGTGCAGTCGAACCTGCGCCTGGTCGTCTCCATCGCCAAGAAGTACCAGGCCTCCGGCCTCCCCCTCCTCGACCTGATCCAGGAGGGGAACCTGGGCCTGATGCACGCCGTCGAGAAGTTCGACTGGCGCAAGGGCTTCAAGTTCTCCACCTACGCCACCTGGTGGATCCGTCAGGCGATCACCCGCGGCATCGCCAACACCGGCCGCACGATCCGCTTGCCCGTCCACGCCGGTGACACCCTGGCCCGCCTCCAGAAGGCCCGGGCCCGCCTCGAGCTCAAGCTCGGTCGGCCCGCCACCCTCGCCGAGCTGTCGGCCGAGGTCGAGATGCCTGAGGACAAGGTGACCGAGGCGCTCCGCTTCGCCGCCGAGCCGCTGTCGCTGTCCGAGCCCCTTCGGGAGGACGGCGACGCCGAGCTGGGCGACGTCGTCGAGGACCGCTCCGCCGAGTCCCCGTTCGAGGTGGCCGCCACCGCCCTGCTGCCCGAGGAGATCTCCCGGCTGCTCGCCCCGCTCGACGAGCGCGAGCGCGAGATCCTCAAGCTCCGCTTCGGCCTCGACCGTGGCGAGCCCCGCACCCTCGAAGAGGTCGGCGAGCACTTCAACCTCACCCGGGAGCGCATCCGCCAGATCGAGGCCCGGGCGATGTCCAAGCTGCGCCACCCGTCCTCCGATACCGGCGCGCGGGACCTGCTCGCGGTCTAGTTCTTCGGTTCGGAACCGGAGGTTCCGAACCGAGTGCTCGCTTCGCCGTCTGGCGACGGCTGCGCTCGTGATGGAAGCGGCCTCCCGGCCGCGCCCACTGCCGGACCCGACCAAGCAAGTGGGATCGGGTCCGAGGCGAGGGGGCACGCGCAGCGTTCCCCCTCCCGCACCCCCTCCGCCGACTCCCGCCGCTCCACGTCAGTGGGCGGCTCCAACCTGTTGGCGTGTCAGCGAAGCGGTCTGCGCGCTCAGTCGCCGACGTAGCCCAGGGGGCGGTCTGGCTCGGTGGTCTGGGGGGGTGGGGCGTCGAGGGCGTAGATCTTCACGGTTCCTCTTGGTTCTTCCAGGGTGGCGACCTCGCGGAGGCCGGGGTGCGGGTCGCCGTC